>JAYTVY010000596.1:0-5406 GCA_043743755.1 Bryobacterales bacterium
TATCGCGGGCGGCTTAGCGTCCACTACAGTTCGGGCCGGGGCCAACGCAGGCCCCATCACGGTGCAGGCATCCTCCAGCGGCATCACCCGCACATTCACACTCTCGGCAGTGGCTACGGGGCCCACGGGCATTGTTTTCTTGAATGCCGGAAGCTTCCAGCCCGGCCTGTCTCCCGGCGCGCTCATCGTGATCACGGGTACCGGGATCGCGACGGGTATCTCGGGCGTGGTGGTGCCCACGGTGATCGTGGGGCCGCATCCGACGCAACTAGCCGGCGTTTCGGTGCTGTTCAACGGCATCCTGTCGCCGATCTTCTCGGTGTCTAACGTGAGCGGAGTTGAGCAAGTGACGGTGCAGGTCCCGTTTGAAATTTCGCCGGGTCCAACCACCGTGACTATCAACGCGGCGAACGGGACTTCAACGGTGTTGAACAATGTCCCGGTTACGCCTTATAGCCCGGGGATTTTCGCCACCACCAATTTCGGACCTCCTCAGGCGGTGGTGCTGCGCAGCAACGGCTACGTCACGCCAACGAATCCGGCGCACCAGGGCGATATCGTCAAAATGTTCGTCACGGGCATGGGACAAGTGAGCCCGCCCACCAGCACCAACGTGGCGGGCACCGGAAACCAAAGCATCGTGGCGAGGTTCGATATCGGCGTAAACGATAATGGCGTGCAGGTGATCAGCTCGGAGTACGCACCGGGGCTGATCGGCGTGTACATTATAACGTTCAAGATTCCGGATAACGCCACTACGGGTCCAAACCGGCCGCTGGCGGTGATCGCTTACGATGCGAACAACAAGTCGTATCCAGGTGGAGGGTTTGGAATTCCCATCGCTCTCAAGTAGGGCGGGCGGACGCAGACTGACAAAGTGAGCCGGGCGCGAGCAAAGGAACCGCTTCCGCCCGGGCCGCGCCGCGAGCCGGCCTGGCTGCGCATCGCGATTATCGCGGCGGCCTGCGTGTTGCTGACGGGGCTGTTCACCACCGAGATCGGCGATCCCGACTTCTGGTGGCACCTGAAGACCGGGCAGTACGTTCTTGAGCACCGCGCGCTGCCGGTTCCCGATCCGTTCTCGTATACCAGCAATTCCGGCGCGCCGGCTTACCCAGGCGAAGAGCAGACGCGCTATTTCAATCTGACGCACGAGTGGCTGGCGCAGGCGATGCTGTATGGCATCTACTCGGTGGCGGGCTTTCCCGGAATAGTGTTCTGTCGGGCGCTGCTGCTGTCGGCTTTTTGCGCGGTGATTGGGATACTGGCAGCGCGACGCGGCGGAAGCTTCCTGGTGGGCGTGCCGGCGGCATTCGCCGCTGTACCGATTGCCACCATGTACGCCGCGGACCGGCCCTTCCTGATTACGTTTCTGCTGCTGGCGGTGTTTGTGACGGCGCTCGAATTCCGGCGCGGCTTATGGCTGCTGCCTCCACTGGCCATCATCTGGGCCAACTGCCATGGCGGATTTTTCCTGGGCTGGACGGTGCTGGCTGCGTATTCGGTGGAAGCCGCGATCCCGCGGCGGCAAGGGCACGCGCCGGCGGATGCCATGCGCGTTTGGCTGGTATCGGCAACCGCGATCGCCGCATCGGGTCTGAATCCCAACGGGTTCCGGGTGCTGGAAACGCTGATGCACTATCGCGAGAGTGTGTTGACGTCCACGCTGTTCGAATGGAAGAGTCCCAGTTTATGGGGGCCGCCGTACACATTCGACATTCTGCTGTTCGCCTGCGCCCTGGTGCTAGCGCTGAGCTGGCGGAAGGTGCGCTATGCCGACTGGATACTGTTCGCGGCCTTCGCGGCAGCCGCGCTTTCCGCGCTGCGCAACGTGATGCTGATCGCGTTTCTCGCTCCCATTCTCATCGCCGCGTATTTTCCCTGGCGAATCCGATTTCCCCGTTTCAGCATGGGCGCGGCGCTGGTGTTGCTGGTATCGGGCATCGCGGGCGGCGCCGTGGAGGGGCGGTTGTTCCGGTTCGGCGTGGAGGCATGGCGATTCCCGCAAGGGGCCTGCGATTTCCTGCTGGCGCGCAAAATCGCAGCGCCGCTCTTTAACACGTATGGGGACGGCGGATACATGATCTGGCGCTTGTGGCCGCTGCAGCGCGTCTTCATCGACGGGCGCGCGCTCAATGAATCGGTGTATCAAGACTATTTGCGCGTCCTCTCCAACGCCGACTCGGTACGCAACAAAATGACCGGACCGCGCAACGAAGTGTTGTCGCGCCACGGTGTGCGCGTGATTGTAACCAACTCGTTCGAGTACGTCACGGGCGCCGTGTATCCGCTGGTACTGGCGCTGGGCGATCCCGGGGCCGCGGAATGGAAGCTGATCTACGACGATCCGCAAAGCCTGATCTTCTATCTGACCCCGCCGCCGGAAATTCCGGTGTTTGAGGACAAGAGCGCCCGAGTGATTACGCACATGGAAACCGAGTGCGCTCAATTCGTGGAGCATGCGCCCCTGTTTCCCGAGTGCGCCCGCAGCCTGGCCGAAGTCTCGGCCGCCGCGGGTGACATCGAACGCGCGCGGCGCATGCTCGCGCTTTATCTAGGGCAGCCGGTGGCGCATTCTCCGCGTGCGCTGGAGCTGCTGCGGCAACTTCCTCCGCGTCCGGAGAACTGAGACGTTACGGAATCAACCAGCGCTCGCCGGGCTGAAATACCTTGAATCCCACGCCGGGGCGGAACCCCAGCATGTGATCGATGAAGCGGCCGGCGCCCGCGCCTTCGTAGTGCATGGGAACCAGCCAGCGAGCTCCGATTTTTTCGGCCAGCTCGCCGGCCTCGGCTACGCCGAAGTTGCCCTCGCCATGGATGGGCAGAAGCGCGGCGGTGACATTGTAGGGCCGCAAGCGGTCCACGATTCCTGCATACATGCGGCCATCGCCCGCATGATAGATGGTGCACTCGCCGAAGCGGATGAGATACCCCAGTTGCGGATAGCCGCCGGTGGGAGTGTAGTTCAAGTCCGGATGGGCCGACGGCACGGCGTAGACGCGTCCATAGAGGCCGTCCTTGAAATACTCGACGCGCAAATCCGAATCCGTGGTGGTCATGCGCGCGTAAGGAATGCCGATTGAGAAGGCGTGCGCGGCGGCACTCTTGGGCAGGACAACTTTCGCGCGCGGCGAGGCCTTGAGCATGGCGGGCAGCGAGGCGGGATCCATGTGGCCGCTGTGGGCATGCGTGCAGAGGATCATGTCCGCGTTGGTCACGCCGGCGGGATCAAGCGTCGTGGTGCGCGACAAGCACGGATCGATATAGAAGACGATGCCGCGATACTTTACCGCGAAACCGGAATGGCCCAGCCACCAGAGGACTGGCGAGGCGGCTTCGGTTTCGTTCATTTCCTGGATCAGCTGGTTCATCGTCGCGCCGCCCGGGTCAAGCGATCCAGCACCGCCGCCCAGCGCGCCTCAGGGGGCGGGCGCTCCACCGCGATCCAGTCCCAGCCTTCGGCGTCCAGCGAATGAAGAGTGGCGTACAGCGCCGCTGCGTATGCATCCGGATCGGCAGGCATGTGCACCAGCCTGACGGCGGACGCCGACTGATGAATCCAAAGAAGCGCACCACGGCCGGACGCGGGCGGCTGGCCGCTTTCGATCAGGAGCAATGGCGTGCGCGGGCTGTAATGTCTGGGATGCAATCCTGGCGAGGCATGCGACCCGGAGTTTGGCGCACCGGCTGAGGCCACCGGACCGATTTCGGCTTCGATCTCGGCTCGCGAAATCATACCGGGCCGCAGCAATACCGCGCCTGATCCGGCGAGCGAGAGCACCGTGGATTCGATTCCGACGCTGGATGGTCCGCCGTCGAGCACCATCGCGACGGCATCTCCAAATGCGGAACGGACGTGATCGGCGGTAGTGGGCGAGAGCTCGCCGAACCGGTTGGCGCTGGGAGCGGCCAGGGGAACGCCCGCGGCGCGGATCAGATCGAGCGCAATCGGATGGGACGGCATGCGCAGGCCCACGGTGTCTAATCCGGCGGTGACTCGATCGGGAATCGAAGGGTGCTTGCGGAGTACCAGAGTGAGAGGGCCGGGCCAGAATTTGCGGGCGAGGGTTTCGGCCTGGGGCGGCCACTGGAGCGTGAGATCGCGGGCCATTTCCACCGAGGCCACATGCACGATGAGGGGGCTGGCGGCGGGACGGCCTTTCGCGCTGAAGATACGGTCTACCGCGGCTGCGTCGAGCCCGTTCGCGCCGAGGCCGTATACGGTTTCGGTAGGGAATGCGACCAGCTGGCCGGACCGGAGGAGAGCGGCGGCATGGGCGATTTCGGTGGAGCTCGACGGCACATTAGTCGGCAAGGTCTTCTTTTCCGTCAGCGCCGTAAACGCGGCCGGTCTTTTTCCATGCCAGGAAAGCATGGATGACTTGCTCCAAATCGCCGTCCAGAACGCGGTCCACGTCACCTACCGATAGCTTGGTCCGGTGATCCTTGATCATCCGATAAGGCGCCAGCACATAGCTGCGGATCTGGCTGCCGAAATTAATCTCCAGCTTGGTGTCCTCAAGCTTGCGCTCCTGGGCGCGCTTCTTGTCCATCTCAAACTCGAACAGCTTAGCGCGCAACTGCTTCATCGCGCTGGCGCGGTTCTTGTGCTGCGAGCGCTCATTCTGGCACTGCACCACGATACCCGTGGGCAGATGCGTCATGCGCACGGCCGATTCTGTTCGATTGACGTGCTGCCCGCCCGCGCCGCTGGCTCGAAAGACATCGATGCGCAGTTCCTCGGGCTTCACGTCGATCTTCACGTCATCGTCAACTTGCGGCCACACGAACACGGACGCAAAGGACGTATGCCGGCGCGCGTTCGCGTCAAAGGGCGAGATGCGCACCAGGCGATGCACGCCCACCTCGCTCTGGAGCAGGCCGTAGGCGTTCTCGCCGTTGATTTCGAGCGTGGCCGATTTGATGCCCGCGCCTTCGCCCTCCAGCCGGTCCGTCATTACGGATTCGAAGCCGTTGCGCTCACACCAGCGCAGGTACATGCGCAGCAGCATCTCGGCCCAATCCTGGCTTTCGGTGCCACCGGCGCCGGGGTGAATGGTCATGATGGCGCTGCGGAAATCGTTGGCGCCGGAGAGCAGCATGCCAATCTCGAGCTTTTCCAGGCGCTCCGAGAATGACTTCATCTCCTTGGCGAGCTCGGCCGCCACGTCCTCGCCTTCGCGCGCGAGTTCGAATAGCGTGTCGAGGTCCGAAGTGCGCGACGTCACTTCCTTCGCGCTGGCGAGCGACTCTTCCAGCCGCTTCCGATCCTGCATGATCTTCTGGCTCTTCTCGGGCTGATTCCAGAAGTCCGGGGAAGCGATCTGCTCTTCGGTCTGATTTAATTCTGCTTGCTTGCCGGGAGCGTCAAAGATAGCTCCGCACAGCGTCGGCCTGCTGGCG
>JAYTVY010000597.1:0-3435 GCA_043743755.1 Bryobacterales bacterium
TCGAAGTCGAGCGCCGTCAAGCCCGCATGGCCGCCGGCGAAGCCAAGTCCGAGGCCCTGAAAAAGGTAGCCGAGACCGAGACCAAACTGCAAGCCGCCCAGGAGAAGAGTGAGAAGCAGTTGACCTCGCAGATCTCGGATGCAAGGCAATCCGCCGATACCAAGATCGGCGAGGTCGGCACCGAAGTGAAGTCCGTGAAGACCGATGTCGCTTCCACCCGTTCGGAACTGGAGAAAACCATCGCCGACCTCCGGCGCACCAATGGCGACTTGAATGGCCAAGGTGTCCTGATCGCCACCAACGGCAAGGAACTGGCAGCCCTGCGGGCCCTCGGCGAACGCAGTTACGTCGAGTTCAATATCCGCAAGACCAAGGACCCTCAAAAAGTAGGCGACGTCATGATCCAACTCAAGAAAGCGGATCCCAAGAGCAACCGCTACACCATCGAGCTGAGCGCCGACGACAAAAAGGTCGAGAAGAAAGATCGCACGGTGAACGAGCCCCTGCAGTTCGTCATCGCGTCCCGCACCCGCCAGCCCTACGAGATTGTAGTCAATGACGTAAAGAAAGACCAGATCGCCGGCTACCTGTCAGTCCCCAAGGTGCAAACCGTCCGCAACTAAGGCTTGACACGAGTTACGTGTGCACGTAATATGTGTATATGAACGTCACCCTTTCGGTTGATGATGAAGTAATTCGCCGGGCCCGCCGTCGCGCGGAGGTTCTTGGAACCAGCGTCAACCAACTGGTCCGTCAATACTTGGAGCAGTTGGCGGGAAAAACCGATGCGAATGAAGACGCTGCGGAGTTCGAAAGACTCTCACGTCTCGCTCTGGGTGACTCTCGCGGCTGGAAGTTCAATCGCGAGGAAATTCATGAGCGACGATGAACGGACTCGCGTTCTTCGATACCAATATCTTGATCTACGCTGACGATGCGTCGTCACCGGTAAAACAGGATCGTGCCATTCGGCTTCTGACGGACCGGCAGCGGCTTGGATTAGCGGTGGTCTCTCTGCAAGTGATGCAAGAGTACTTCGTAACGGCTACCAGGAAATTGGGTGTGGATGCCGAGATCGCCCAGCGAAAAGTTGAAGTTCTGGGCCATGGGCGCGTAGTGCGTTTCGCTGAAAGCGACGTGATTGCAGCCATTGAACTACACCGGCTGACCCGGATTTCCTTTTGGGATGCAATGATCGTTCACGCTGCCCGCATCGCGGGCGCCGAAGTTCTTTACACTGAAGATCTGCAGCACGGTTCGACAATCGGCGGTGTTCCGTTGGTGAATCCGTTCATCGAGTAAAAAACTCCTTCGCCACTTCCACCGTCCTCCCAATATCGTCTTCGCTATGCGCCGCCGACACGAACCCCGCCTCAAACTGCGACGGCGCCAGGTACACACCGCGGTCCAGCATCCAGTGGAAAAACTCCCGGAATCGCCCTGTATCTGAGCGCTTCGCCGACTCCCAATCCGTCACCGGCTCGCGGGTGAAGAAGAACGTAAACATCGATCCCACGCGGTTCACCGTCACCTCTGCCGGCGTCCCGTCCACCAGTTGCGCCGTCCGCCGTTCCAGCGCTTCGTAAATCCCCGGATTCCCTCGCAGATACTTCACCATCGCGATCCCCGCCGCCACCGCCATTGGATTTCCCGATAGCGTGCCCGCTTGATAGATGGGTCCCAACGGCGCCACTTTCTTCATAACGTCCGCCCGCCCCCCGTACGCCGCCAGCGGCAGCCCGCCGCCGATGATCTTGCCCAGCGTCGTCAGGTCCGGGCGGATGCCGAACAATTGCTGCGCCCCGCCCAGCGCCAGTCGAAACCCGGTCATCACCTCATCGAAAATCAGCAGCGCTCCGTGTTTCGTCGTGAGTTCGCGCAGCGCCTCCAGGAACCCCGCGGCCGGCGGCACGCAGCCCATGTTTCCCACAACCGGTTCCACTATCACCGCCGCGATCTCGCTGCCCCTTTCGCGAAACGCCGCTTCCACCGCCTCAATAGAATTAAACGGCAACGCGATCGTCGTCTCGGCGAAGCACCGCGGCACCCCCTGCGTGTCCGCGATCCCCAGCGTCGCCATTCCCGACCCAGCCTTCACCAGCAGTGAATCCACGTGCCCGTGGTAGCAGCCCTCGAACTTGATCGTGAGATCGCGCCCCGTAAATCCGCGCGCCACGCGCAGCGCGCTCATGGTGGCTTCAGTCCCCGAATTCACCAGGCGCACCATCTCCATCGACGGAACCGACGCACAAATCAACTCCGCCAGCTCAACCTCGCGCTCGGTCGGCGCCCCGAAACTCGTCCCGGTCTCCAACACTTCCCTTAGCGCTTCAATCACCACCGCTGGCCGGTGACCCAGTATCAACGGACCCCATGAGCACACATAGTCGATGTACTCGTTGCCGTCGACATCGAACAGATGCGATCCTTCGCCCCGCGCGATGAATGGCGGCGTCCCGCCCACGCTGCGAAACGCCCGCACCGGCGAATTCACGCCCCCCGGGATCAACGCTTGCGCGCGCGCGAACAGTGCTTCGGATTTGGAATGGTCCATGGGCCGGATCCCCGCGTCAGGTCTTCTCGGGAATCACTTTATGCAGAAAGAAGTTCATCAGCACTTCGCCGAAGGTGCCGTTCAGATTGCGCAGCAGACGGCTCTTCAGCTCCAGATATGGCTGTGTGCCCGCGAACAGATCTTCCATCAGCGCCCGGAACCGCGGGCTCTTGCGGATGAACTGCACCATCCTCGCCGGCACTGCATTGAACAAAAAGCGCCCCAGAAAAACTCGCTTCGCGAGGCTGGCCCCGAACTCCAGATCCGCCGCGAAGTCCCGCCGCAAAAGCGCGCAGTACGCTTCCGCCTTCTCGGAAAACGTGTGCCCTTCATTCAGCACCACTTGGCTTGCCAGATCGCCCGAGCGGATCGCATAATACAAACCCTCGCCTGTGATGGGGTCCACCAGACCGCCCGCGTCGCCCACTGCCAGCCACCCGTCTCCAGCTACCCGATTCTTCTTCCAGCCGGTCGTCTCCAGCGACGGCAGCATGTGCCCGTAAAACGACGCGTCCTTATACGAGATGCCTTTCTCTTCCATGTAGCGCTCCAGCCGCAGCCGCAATGACTGCGCCGGCTCGCCCTTGCCGCAGATCCCCACCGACAAATGCCCACAGCGCGGAAACACCCAGATGTAGCCTTCCAGATTCGGTAAGAATTGAATATCGATGTGGTCCTGCTCGGATGCCACGTAATAGCCGAGCGCGTACATCGTGTCGGACGCGGTCCACTGCGTCCCCACGCTGCGCAGCGGATTACGCGCGCCCGTCGCCACAATGCAGAAGTCAGTGTCGATGGTCCCGCCGCGCGTCTTTAGTGACCAGCCGCTGCCTGTTCGCGCGATATCCAGCACGCGCGTCTTTTCCAGCTGCGCTCCGGCC
>JAYTVY010000598.1:0-5258 GCA_043743755.1 Bryobacterales bacterium
CTGATGACCAACCCCAGCATGGTGCTGCTGGACGAGCCCAGCATGGGCCTGGCGCCGCAGATTGTGGAGGAGGTGTTTGAGATTGTGATGTAGTTTCGCTCTTTTGTTTTTCCTGACTTTCCCGGCGTCTGCCGCCACAGTGCAGGGGATTATCCGGGATCCGAGCGGGGCGGTGGTGGCAGGGGCCCAGATCACCGTTCGGAACACCGAAGGTCTGGCTGTGCGCACGCTAAAGAGCGATGGGCAAGGGCGATTTGCGGTGAACGATCTGGAGCCTGGAGCCTACTCGGCCAGCGTGGAGCAGGCGGGTTTCGAACCGGCACGACGCGACTTTCTGATCGAAAATGACGCAAATAAGATCGAAGTCGCCATTGAGTTAAAGCTGCAATCGCAGGAAACGGTGGTGGAAGTGGGCGGAAAACGCTCATCGCTGGCCAATTCCGATCCCAACTATCGCGCGCTGCGCGATTCCGGGCTGGGCGAAGCTTTTCGGATCGAGAACGTCATCTTGCAGCGCGATGCGGGCGAGCTTCGGCTGAAGAACGGCTTCCTGGCGTTCGCGCCGCCGGTGCTTGGTCGCGTGGCCACCGCGGTGTTCGTGGGCGAGGGATCTTTTCATCTCAAGCCGGCGGTGGTGATCGAGGCGGGCTATCTGCAGATGGTCACCGGGTCGCCAGCCTTCAGCGAGGACTTCGATTCCGTGGTGTTGACGTTCACGGATGCCACTTATCAAGAGATCAAGCGGCAAGCTCACAGCGTGGCGGCGGCCCCGGCGCTGGAGCAAGCGCTGCGGGATTTCCGGCGCCACATGCGCCGCCGGACCGAATCGCCGCGCAGTCTGCTCGAATACTACCTGGTTTACGAATCCATTCCCAACGTGGAGGCGGATCTACTGGCGGAACTCTATAATCCGAGCCAGGGCGCGTCCTTCAGCGCGTATATCCACGGCAAGCGGCATCACGATCTGCGGTTTCTGATTCAGCCGCGCGGCCCCATGCGCAACATGCCGTCGCCGGAGGAAGTGGCGCTGCTCGTTCTGGATCCCGACGGAAAAGAAGATGGAGTGCTGTATCTGACGCACCTGGCACGCGAGTTCAAGAACGGAACGGCCAGCTCCGCCGAGGACAACCGCATCGTGGCGCTGAAGCATTACAAGATTGAAACCGCGATCGCCAAGGGCGGCCGGATCACTGCCGTCTGCGACGTGAGCTTCGACGCGCTTCGCGACGGCGATCGCATCGTCGACTTCGGACTGCTGCCCAACTTGCGAGTGACGCGCGTTGCGTCGGATGCGGGCAAGGATGTTTCGTTCATCCAGGAAAGCCGCAAGGAAGACGGCTCGTTCTACGCCATCCTGCCGGAGGCGTCGGTGAAGGGCCGGACGTATACGCTGCATATCGAATACGAAGGCAATAAGGTGGTGGAGGACGCGGGCAGCGGCAGCTTCTTCGTGCGGGCGCGCTCCAGTTGGTATCCGAGTCTGAATTCATTCACAGACCGCGCCACGTTTGACCTTACTTTCAAGGTGCCCAAACAGTATGTGGTGATCAGCGTGGGAAAGCCGGTGAAGGAATGGAAGGAAGATAACTACCTGGCCAGCCAGTGGGTCTCCGATGTTCCGCTGGCGGTGGCGGGGTTCAATTACGGCGATTACAAGCGCAAACAGCGCTTTGACGACCAGACGAAATATCAAGTGGAGGCTTACGCAACCACCGAAGTCCCGGGCTATTTACGGGGGGCCGGAATCGGGAGCATGTCGCCCAGCGCGATGGCCGACAGCGCCGTTGTCGAGGCCATGAATTCCATTCGCTGTTTCAACGCCTGGTTCGGAGAGCTTCCGTATGGCCGCATCGCCATCACGCAGCAGCCGGAGTTCAATTTCGGGCAATCCTGGCCCACGCTGGTCTACTTGCCGGTGAGCGCTTTCCTGGACGCGACGCAGCGCTGGTCGCTGCTGGGCGGCAATGCCTTTCGGTTCGCGGACTTTATTCAGGAGTTGACACCGCATGAAGTCTCGCATCAATGGTGGGGCCATCTGGTGGGCTGGGCCACCTATCACGACCAGTGGCTGAGCGAAGGGTTCGCGGATTTTTCAGCCAGCGTCTACCTGCAGATGATGGAGAAGAAGCCCGACAAATTTCTGCAGTACTGGGAGCGTGGCCGCAAGCAGATTGTGGAGAAGAACGAGTTCGGGCGCAACGCCAATGACGCCGGGCCGCTGTGGATGGGCATCCGCCTGATCACTTACAAGACCGGCGGCGCTTACCGGCGCCTGATTTATCCCAAGGGCGGATACATTCTGCACATGCTGCGGCAGCTGATGTGGGATACCAAGACAGGCGATCAGGACTTCATCGCCATGATGCATGACTTCGTAACGGTCTATACGCATAAGAATGCTTCCACCGAAGGGTTCCAGCAGATTGTCCAGAAACACATGAAGAAGTCGCTCGATCTGGAGGGTAATGGCGCCGTGGACTGGTTTTTCCGCGAGTGGGTGTATGGAACGGATCTGCCAAAGTACCGGCTGGACTACTCAATGACGCCCGATAAAGACGGGAAGTTCCTGCTGGCCGCGAAGCTGACGCAAAGCGAAGTTTCGGACTCTTTCAAAATGCGGGTTCCGATTTACGTGGAGATTGATGGAACCATGTTCCGCTTGGGCTCGGTGCCGATTGCGGGGAACACTACGTCGCCCGAGTTCAAGGTGCTGCTGCCGAAGAAGCCCAAGAAGGTCGTGGTGAATGCGAACTTCGATGTGTTGTGTTCCGAGTCTGTGGCCAAGGAAACAGCCGGGCGCTAATTCAGCAGTCAGCGCCGCTGAATCGCAGGACCGGCGCTGCAGAAACCAGCGCACGCCCCACTCTCTGTTATGAGAGATCGTACCGGAGCGAAGGTCCTGGGAGTACTATCCAAAACTGGTACCACCAGATGGTACAATCCAGGGCAAGGCCCGCGATTTTTAAAAATGCGTCACAATCATCACTCTAAATCCGTTTGGACTCTTGCTGCGATTTTACTCGGAGCGATTTCGCTCGTTCCGCAAACCGCATTCGCCGGTGCAACGCTGGTTTCCGGCAATGCCCAGCTCGTACTGGAACAGTTTCTGGCGAATCAACCCATGCTGATGCAGGTTACCGACGCCTCCGGAAATCCGGCGGCGGGCGTGCCTGTCACGTGGAGTGTGACGCCGTTGATCGGCACCATCACGGCGCATTCCTCCACCGTGACGGACGCCAATGGGATCGCCGGCTGCATTTTTCTCGGCAGCGGCATCCAGCCGGGCTTCTCGTTCCAGGAAGCCACCATAACGGGAAGCACGTCGTTGGGGAGCGTCAATTTCATAGCGACAATTGTGTCCAATCACTCCTTCAACGGCGGACTGCAACCGCCGCCCGCGGCCATTCTGCTTTCGCCACCGCAGGATAACCGGCATATCAGCGGAAGGGCGGGGTCCACCCTGCCCAGCGCCGTGGTGGTGCAGGTGATCGCGCAAGCGGGACTGCAACTGGGAACCCCGATACCCGATATCGGAGTGCGCATCGGCGAACCGCAGACGGATCCCACCGTCACCACGCCGCCTCCGCCCACCACCATCGCGTCCTGTCTGGGCCCCGCGGGTCTCGCTCTCACGGATGTCAACGGCAAGGCCCACTGCGACCTGGTGCTGGGGAACACGCCGGGCACTTATGCACTGGTGGGAGTCACGGGCGAGCTTCAGAACACAGCCACGTTCATTCTGGAAATTACGCCGGGAGCGCCTTGCGCATATTTTCTGGTCCCGTCGTCGCAGACGGCCCTGGTGGGCGGCGGCGCTGGAACCATCGGCGTGAACACCACGGCGGGTTGCGGCTGGACCGCGCAGAGCAACGCACCGTGGATCACGGTAAGCGGGACAGCCAATGGCATTGGCAACGGGTCGGTTTCGATTTCGGTCGCCGCGAACACGCTGCCCGATCCCCGCACCGGGACGGTCACAATCGCCGGACAGACCTATACCGTGAACCAGACCGGCACCTCCGGCACCGCGGCGCTGGCCATTACCACCACTTCGCCGCTCCCTTCGGCTACGGTGAACGGAGCGTATTCAGCTCCCTTGTCGGCCGTGGGCGGAAAGCAGCCTTATAGCTGGACTTCGAGCGGTTCGCTGCCTCCCGGCATTCTGCTGAACGCAACCACCGGCGCGCTGGGTGGAACACCGACGGCGGCTGGAATTTTCAATTTCAGCGCCACCGTATCCGACATCGCGAGCGCTTCGGCGGTCCAGACTTTCTCACTAACCGTCACCAGCACGGGAGGTGGCGGAGGCGCGGGACCGTTCGCCATTGCCACCGCCTCGGTGGCTCCCGGCGTGATTGGGAAATCATACCAGCAAGTCTTCGCAACATCCGGGGGCTGCGCGTCAAATCCGTTCGCGCAAACTATGTTCGCGATTACGGCGGGTTCTCTGCCGGCCGGCTTGACACTTCAACAGACCGCCCAGGGCGGCTACGCGATTGCGGGCACGCCTGGTGTCGCGGGAACCTCTAACTTCACGGTGACGGCCACCGATTCGTGCGGAACCAAGGCGTCGGCTACCTTTTTGCTGACGGTGACCGCCACCGCCCCGTCCGGGCCTAACCTGGGCGCGGCCCCCGGCTCTTTGACGTTCAACGTGCAAACCGGGTCCAGCACTTCACCGGCTACCCAGCCACTCAATATCACCTCCAGCGGCGCGGCGGTCAGCTTTACAGCGACTGCGTCCACCACCAGCGGCGGCAATTGGCTCACAGTGAGCGCGGCCAACGGAACCACGCCCGCTGCGCTCAACATCGGCGTGTCGAACTTCGCCAGCCTGGCGGCCGGCACGTACACTGGCACCGTCGTCATCGCTTCAGCGCAGGCGGGGAACAGCCCGATCTCGGTTACCGTGAATCTGGTTGTGGGCGGGACAATTATTACCGCCAGCCCGCAGGCCCTCACCTTCAACTACACCATCGGATCCAGTGCGCCGGCCGCGCAGGCGTTGACCATCACATCCAGCGGCGTTCCGGTGAACTTCACAGCGACCGCGTCCACAACCAGCGGCGGCAACTGGCTGATAGCGGGAGCTGCCAACGGCGCCACGCCTGCGTCGGTAAACATCAGCGCGTCAAACCTCGCCAATCTGGGGCCGGGTACGTATAGCGGCTCGGTGGTCATCGCGTCGGCACAGGCGGCGAACAGTCCGGTGACGATTCAAGTCACTCTGAACGTCATCGAATCCGCCAACATCGCTA
>JAYTVY010000599.1:0-7614 GCA_043743755.1 Bryobacterales bacterium
GTTCATCTCCACGCTCTCGGGACTGTGGGGCGTGCTGGTGACCGATGTGTTCCAGTTCGTGATCAAGATGGGCATGGTGATCGCGCTGGCGGTATTCGCGGTGAAGGCCGTAGGCGGGATGGACGCGCTGAAAACCAAACTGGCGGCCGTAGACCTGGCGCGGGGCGGTCACGGTTCGGTGCTGGCTTTCACACCGGATCTCAATTCAGCGTGGATGCCCATGATCACCTTTCTGGTTTACATCTCCATGAACTGGTGGGCGAGCTGGTATCCGGGAGCGGAGCCGGGCGGCGGCGGCTATGTGGCACAGCGGATGTTCTGCGCCAAAGACGAGAAGAATTCGCTGCTGGCGACATTGTGGTTCAACATCGCGCACTACGCGATTCGACCTTGGCCGTGGATCCTGGTGGCGCTGACTTCGCTGGTGCTGTTCCCGGGCTTGAAGGATCCGGAGACAGGATACATCCGGGTAATGATTGCGTATCTGCCGCCGTCGTTGCGGGGTTTGATGGTGGCGGCCTTCGCGGCTGCCTATATGTCGACCATTGCGACGCAGCTCAACTGGGGCGCCAGCTATCTGGTGAACGACGTTTATCGCCGCTTCTGGAAGCGCGACAAAAGCGACCAGCACTACGTAGCCATCTCGCAGTGGGCCACGGTGCTGCTGACGCTGATCTCAGCGGCCATCACATATAAGATGGAGTCAATCGGAGGCGCGTGGAAGCTGCTGCTGGCCACCGGAGCGGGCACCGGCGGAGTGCTGCTGCTGCGCTGGTACTGGTGGCGCATCAACGCGTGGAGCGAAGTTTCCGCGATGATCTCAGGCTTCGTGGTTTCGCTCACGCTGAAGAACGGTTTCGGCTTCGATACCGACAAGCCCGAGGATTTCGCATGGGTGATGCTGATCACGGTGGGAATCACCACCGCCGTCTGGCTGGCAGTGACGTTCCTGACGCAACCGGAAAACCGCGACACGCTGATCGCTTTCTACCGCCGCACGCATCCTTCGCTGGCGGGCTGGCGTCCCATCGCGAGGCTCGCGCCGGACGTGAAACCATCCCGCGACGGCGTGGCTAACCTTATCGACTGGCTTTGCGGATGCGCCATGATCTACGGCGTCCTGTTCGGCGTGGGCAAGCTGCTGCTATCGGAGTGGACTGTCGGGTTCGCGCTGCTAGGCGTGGGTCTGCTGGCCGGCGCTGTTATTTATTGGGATCTGTCGCGACGCGGCTGGACTTCGGTGGTGGACTGAGGGCGGCTGCTCCGCGGGCTACCAGCTCCTCAATCGCCGCATCGTCATAGCCGACCGACTTAAGCACCTCCGCTGTATGCTCGCCCACTTCGGGCGCGCGCGAGGGTTGCCGCTTTTCCTCTCCCTCTACGTTCAACGGGCTCTGGATGGTCTTGGGCCCATCCGGAATCTGGGCGAACACGCCGTTGGCTTCCATTTGCGGGTCCAGCGCGACTTGCGCCGGGCTCGGCACCAGGCTCCAGATCACGTCGTGCTCACGAAACAACCGCTCCCACTCGGCCAGCGTCTTGGCGCCCACGATGAGGTCAATCATCGCGACCAGGTCCGGCGAATTCGTCTGACGGGCGGCCGGCGTCGCGAAGCGCGGATCGCCGGTCAAATCCGGACGGCCCAGGGCGCGGCACAGATTCGGCCAGTCCTTCTTCGGATCCAGGCAGCAGGTGATCAGCCGTTGTCCATCCGCGGTTACGTAATGATTGATGGCCGGATTCACCGCGGTTTTGCGCGTCCACTTAGGCAGGAACGTCGCTCCTACCAGGGCCGCCTGAATCGCACAGGAATGCGCCCACGCGCCGTTGGCCATCAGGGACGTCGAAACCTCCATTCCCCGCCCCGTGAGCTCGCGCCGGTAAAGGCCCAACAGTACGCCGGCCACGACGGTCATGGAGGTGGGATGGTCGCCGATTCCGGCCGCGGACTGAACCGGTTCGGCGTCGCCGTTGTGCATGCTGGACATCAGGCCGGAACGCGCCCAGTAAGCGGTCAGATCGTAGCCGGGCTTCTCGGCGTCGGCGCCGGCTTCGCCGTACCCGGTGATGTGGGCATAGATCAAGCGCGGGTTCAACGGCAGCAGCTCGCTGTAGGAAAGCCGGAACTTCTTCACCAGCGACGGCTGGTAATTGGTGATGAACACGTCGGCGGCGGCAACCAGTTTTAGCAGCGCTTCGCGGCCCGCCTCGTCGGCGAGGTTGAGCGCTACGCTTTTCTTGTTGCGCCCGTCGAGGATCCAACAATAATTCTGGCTGGAGATGGGCATGCCCGGAACTTGCGGCAGATAGCGATAGGGATCGCCATAAGGAGGCCGCTCAATCTTGATCACTTCCGCGCCAAAGTCGGAAAGAACCACCGCCGCCGCGGGACCGGCAATGTAGGTGCCGCAGTCAATTACGCGGAGCCCGGAGAGCAGGCCGCTCACGTGGCACAGGGCCATGCCCGGTCCGAGCACACCAGACGAAAGAACAAAATATGCTGCCTCGGCAGCGTCTCCACGGTCTGGTCCAGCTTAAAGCCTTCCGCCTCAATCTCCTTCTTCACTTCTTGCACCGTCATCTTATGTTCCAGCCGTATCGGCACGGCCGGATCTTCCTTGCGATACTCCAGAAGCACCAGCCGCCCGCCGGGCTTCAGCGCGGCGCGAATCCTGCGCAGCATCGCTTGGGGCTGCGACAACTCGTGATAGACATCCACCATTAGAACAATGTCCATTTTGCCGGCTGGAAGCTTTGGATCGGCTTCCTCTCCCAGCACTGTTTCGATATTGTCGAGTTTCGCCTTGGCGGCATTGTCGCGCAAGCGCCGGATCATCTCGGGCTGCAGGTCATTCCCGTAAACCTTGCCGCTGGGGCCCACGCGCCGCGCGATCCGCAAGGTCATGTACCCGGTGCCGGCGCCCACATCGGCCACCACCATGCCCGGATGAAAATCCATGGCGTCGAGGGCCTTCTCCGGCTGCTCCTCGGTTTCGCGCTCAGAACGCTCCAGCCAGCCCGCCCCGGCCGATCCCATCACGGGCGCGATCTTCCGGCCCGTGAGCGGATGCTCGGGTTGCAGCAGAAATAGTGTGGCGGCTAGGGCGAGCAGAAATGGCACTGAGGGAATGTCCTTCCCTCAATGTGGTGGAAAAGGGATCACGAAGTCAAACGGCGGCGGCGCTCATGAAGACGCCTTGGATGGTGCATGCCGGAGCGCGAACCGCAGCGTCTTGTCGGCGCTGCTCAGGCAACTCTGGATCTCCGCAAGATCCGGAATCTTAGATTCGTCAATGTTTTCCAACGCGCTTTGGGCGGACTGAATTTTCAAAACGCTGTCGGTAATTTTTGCCCTTTCTACTTTTGTAAAAGTCATTCTCCAGTAGAGCATCCATGAGTTTCCAAATGATGCAGGTAAGCATACTTAGCCGCCTGCTTAGTTTCATTGGCCATGTGGATCAGCAGATCGAATCGATCGCTTTCCGAATCGCCATTGACGATGGCCCTGAACTGCTGTTCGTGAAGCGCCAGCACCGCGCGCACGGTCTCGCCAAAAGCGTTCAATAGACCGCGGCCTTCCTCGCAATACACCAAGGAACGTTTCGGTGGTTTTGCGGGAAGATCGCCGGTTCCCATGGTTGGGCTCTCCTCCTCACTTGGAGACCTTGCAATCGTATCACCAAAACCACTGTGGTTTGGGCGACAATTCGCCCTACAATAGAGAAAGGATGAGAGCGGCTTCAAAAATAGCGCTGGTGCTGATGGCCGCCTGCCTGTTCGCCGAGGAGCCCAAGCTCGCGGTGGTTCAGGCGGAAGTGCACCAGTCCGAAGACGGCCCGACGATGCCATCCGATGCGGCCTTCGGCGCCGGCGAGCCGGTCTATTTCAACTGCCGCGTGTCGGGGTTCAAGAAGAATGACGATGAGCGTATTTCGTTGACGTGGACGCTGGAGGCGCGGGACTCGCACGATGTGTTGCTGGCGCCGCCGGAATCCGGAAAGATTTCGGCGGAACTCTCACCGGAGGATCGCAAGTGGCTCCCCAAGATCCGCGCTATCGTGACGCTGCCGCCGCTGGCCGATTCCGGATCGTACAAGATTCGTATTCGCGTAACCGATGAGCAAGCCAAGAGCACGGCCGAGGCCGAGACCGTTTTCCGCGTCGCGAGCCGCGCCGTGGAGCCCAGCAACACGCTGGCGATTCGCAACTTCCGGTTCTTGCGAACCGAGGAGGACGCGCATCCCCTGGAAGTCGCGGCGTACCGGCCGGGCGATACGGTGTGGGCGCGGTTCGATATGACCGGATACAAGCTGGGCGAAAAAAACCGGTTTGATGTGGAGTACGGCGTGAAAGCGCTGCGTCCGAATGGGCAGGTGACCTACGATCAGCCGCGCGCCGCCGATCAAAAGGATGAGACCTTTTATCCGCAGCGTTACGCCCCAGGGATTCTCAGTTTGAATCTGCCGAAGGATCTGGCGCGAGGACAGTACACCATCGTGCTCAGCGTGCGCGATAATCTGGGCGCCCAATCGGTGGAAACGCGAGAGATGTTTTCCGTCGAGTGACGCGCCCTCACAACTGGTAGCGATGCAGCGGCGTAGTGTCGCCCGGGGGCCACATGGTGCTTACCGATCCCGGACGGTAGAAAGTCACGGTGATGCTGCGTCTGGATGCGGCTGAGTGATTCACCACGCGCGATACGGCGTGCCAGGAGTTGTCCGAGCGGACGATAACCGACGAATTGCCGACGATGGGCAGAATCTCGGCCACTTGATCGGCGGCGTCGGCCGAGCGCAGGATGCCGAGGCAGCCGCCGTCGGCCGAGTTCCAGGAGCGATTGAAATACAACACGTGCGTGACAATTTTATCCGGCAGATCCTTGTGCGCGCCCAGCGAGCCGCCGGGCGGATAGTGAAAAAGGTTGACTTCCATCGGCGCCTGCGCCAGATCGCAGCCGGTGAGCGCGGCCATGGCTTCGCGGTACTCCGGTGAAAGCAGATCGGCCGCCAGCGCCCGCCAGACTCTGTTCAATTCCTCGGGATACGCGATGGTGTTCTCACCCATCCCGATCAAGGCCCGCGCTTCATAGCGGTATTCTTTCTCGCCATCGTGAGAGGCCACCAGCTTGAACTGGTCGCAGGGATAGGAGACCGCGAGGTTGGCGCCGTCGGGGGGATCGAATAACTCGGGAATAGCTGCCCACTTGTAGGGTTCGGTCTCAAGCCGGTGCCGCCGGATGCGTTCGAGGCGAATTAATGGTCGCTTGGCTGGTTTACTAAACAGAGAGGCAGCGGACCGCAGCGGGGCGGTCAGCCGCCACGAGCGAGAGGCCAGAATCTCAGCGAGCTGCTGGTCCCGCTCAGTCCTTTCGGCGCGGGCCGCCGCCAGTTGCGTTTCCATCCAGTCCTGTCGTGCCGACGCTTGCCGCCGTGTGGCGTCCAGCTCCGCCAATGCGTCTCGCAGGTGCAGTTCCGTTTCGCGATGAGTGCGCTCGAGGCCGGCGAACCGCAAGTGGCTCTCTTCGCGCTCTTGCTTCAGGGCCGCCAGCGAGTCAGCCAGTGTAAGCTCGGCAGCCTCCAGCACCTCCGGCAGGGACTGCCAGAAGCGATTCAGGACCGGCGAGGTGGGCAGTGTATCGGCTTGCAGCGCCGCCGCCAGGCGATCCCAGTGCTCCGCGAGCGGGCGGCGAGTGGCCAGCACACTTGCGGACGGCGCGGTCCTCCCCACTCGATCAAGAAACCAGTCCGGATCCGCTTCGCCCTCCGCGGGCAGCTTGAAGATGGTCTCAAAGCGCTGAAGCCCGGAGTACTTTCCCAGCGACATATCCTGATGCGTGAAGATGGGCACGCCCGACGCCAGCGCCGTGATGAAGAGGTGATAGCTATACCCCACGGCCGCCTGAGATCTTCCGATCAATTCAGCCAGCAGCAGCGGGCCGGGCCAGTCTGGCAGGCCGATGACACCCGGCAGACCGGTATCGATGAGCGCGTTCCCTTCGCCCACTACCGGACTGACAGGCAGCGCTAGAAATTTAAAATCCTGGAAGCGTTCCCGGTGGTTCATGAGGAAGCGCACGAACCCTTGCAGTTCCGGCGTCGCTTGCAGAACAATGTAAGGATTTTGGATGCCGGAAGCTGCGCACAGACTCGCAAACTCCGCCGATGGCGGCCCACCGAGATTCAGCCCCGGCAGCCGGAAGGCGGTATCCGGCACCACCGCGATGGGTGTTCCGTTCGCGAAAGGCTCGAGTGCGATTCGCGATTCCGTATCGCGCACCGAGAGGTAGCGGCTCTGCGCCAGAACCATTTTCATCAGCGGTTGCGCCCACGCCGGAATGTCCCCATGAACGCCGGGAGCGTTCCACAGCAGCGGGACATCGTGCTGCAGCGCCAGCAGCGCCGGCGTGAGCCAGTAGCCCGTGGGGTGATGAATCTCAGACGTCGGCGGCGCGTAGCCGGGCGCGATCTGCTTATCGAAGCGGATCACGTGGCCACCGCCGATGAGCAGCGCGTCCAAGTGGCGGATCGCTTCGGGCAGCGTGGTGAGCGACTCCACGTGCAGCGGCCAGTCCGGCGGCGCTTTCGCATGGTATGAAAACAGGCGCAGCCGCACCGCGCCCAGGCGCTCGGTGAGTTCCGCTTTAGCGATCAGCGGGAACAGCAGATCGCCATAGTTGGCCACGTCAAACGTGCCGCATATGCCAATCGTCCAGGTGCGCTCAACCATCCGTGCGGTCCCCGACAACTAGTTGAAAAGCGATCGCAGCCATGCGCCGACGCGCAGGTGCCTCCCGGGACATTCGGGCCAAGGCGCGTAGCTGACTACCTTAGTGCTGCGCTCCACCCACAATTGCACAGGCTCGGCGCCCTGATAATTCACCCGCAGCAGCACGCCGTTCCCGCAGGATTGCGACATCCCGATCTTGGCGCCCGTCACGCCCGCGTGAGGGCTTTTGGGCCCCCAGTCCTCCATGAATTTGTCGAAGGAGTAATCGCGGCAGGGATTCGCCGCATTACAGCCCCACATCTGATAGGCCGCCTGGTAATCGGGTTTGCGAAGCGCGTCCAGGAACGACTTCACTTTCCATTCTTCGGCGTGATTCTTGAACACAGCGTAAAGCACCGCGCCGATAATGCCCACGCAAACCAGCACAATCAGCGATATCTTGATCAGGCGCATGCGCCGGACGCGGCGCTCTTCGGCGGTCCCGTAGGCCTCTAGATACCCGCCCATGAATGGTTACTTCGCGGGGTATGCTTTGTTGTAGGCCGCAACAGCGTCGGCCGTGATTTCAAAAGCGGCCTTGAAGTAGACGGTGTTGGCGGTGTCAATCACCACGTCCAGACCCTTCTCGTCGGCCAGCTTCTTCACCACTTCCTGCATGCGCGTGCCGGTGCGCTGCAGAATATCGTTCCGCTCGGCGTTCACGTCGGCCTGCAGATCTTCATCCAGGCGCTTCAGATCGCGCTGTTTCTTCTGGCCCTGTGCGGTGAGCTCCTGCTCGCCCAGCTGGTTCAGCTTGCCGCTCTGCAGTTGTGCCTGGATATCCTGCAGATCCTTCTGCAGCTTCAGCATCTGATCCTGACGCGGTTTGAACTTGGCTTCCAGATCGGC
>JAYTVY010000600.1:0-11717 GCA_043743755.1 Bryobacterales bacterium
GGGGCTCCGCGCGGTCCAGGGGGACCGCCCTACAACAAGCTCGCTACAAATTCCCGGCTGCTTTCCACCAACTCCCACGATCCTGCCCAGAAGCAGAGATCAATTGTCCACCACTCAATCCCCGGCACCGCTTTTAACTCGGGCGCGAGCGCGGCGAAGTCGATAAAGCCCTCGCCGAATGGGCGATGCGTGCTGGTCTCGTCGTTATGCAGCGTGCCGTCGGAATCGATCAGGTGGATTGCGCCGATGCGTCCCTTCAACATGCGCAGCAACTCCGCGACACCGCCGGCCAGCGTCTCCTTCTCGCCCGGCTGCCGCGCCCCCACCACGCCGCACATGTACGCGTGCGACGTATCGAACATCACCCCGAAGTTCGGGTGCGCGGTGAGCGCGTGCATGCGCACAATTTCGGAAGGCTTGTTGAAGGCGAAGCCCGGCTCGAACTCCCACACCATCCGAATTCCATTCTGTTGCGCGATTCCGGCCGCCGAATGCCAGATCTCGGCTACGCGATGAAATGCCGCGTCGTCCACCGAGCCGGGCTCGGCCACTGAGTCCACGCGAATCGATGGACAGCCGATCTCGGCGCACAGATCCACATTGCGCCGGAACAAGTCGAGATACTTCTGCTTGTTCGCCTCCACGGCAGGATTGACAGCGCTAAAGTCAGCCGCGTAACCCGAAATCCCCAGCCGCAGATCTTTGAGAAACTTCACCAACTCCCGGCGCGAATCCGATGTGGCGTACTTATCGAGCGTCACGTGCGGCGGAAACCCGCAGATCTCGATTCCGTCGTAACCCGCCTCGGACAGCCGCCGAGCGGTCCGATCGAACGGAATCGGGTGGCCGGAATAAGGTCCGAACGAAAACGCCCAGCTTCCCAGCGAAATCTTCATGCTTGTTTCTCCACGTTCACCCAGCGGTCAGTCGAGCAGGCTTCGAGCACCGCATCCAGCACCAGCTGGCATTTCAATCCATCGTCGAAATCAGGCTGCATCGGACTCCCGGTTGCGATGGCGTTCAGCAAATCGGCGGCCTGATTCGTAAACGTGTGTTCGTAGCCGATGGAGCAGCCCGGCACCCACCAGTGCTTCATATAAGGATGCGATTCCTCCCAGACCCGCAGCTCGCGCCAGCCCTGCACGTGTTTGGGATCGCGAGAATCGAAATACCACAACCGCGTCATGTCTTCAAGATTGAAATACAAGCTGCCCAGCTCGCCGTTCACCTCGAACGTATTCGCGTTCTTGCGTCCGTTGGCGAATCGAGTGGCTTCAAAGTGCCCCAGCGCGCCGTTTGCGTAGCGGCACACGAACACGCTGGCATCCTCGATCTCGACGTTCGCCCGGCCGCCCTCGGGACGCTCGCGCTCATTCACAAAAATGCGGCTGGCGCCGGCGACGGAGGCGATTTCGCCTGCCAGATAATTCGAAAGATCGACGATGTGCGAATGCAGATCGCCCGTCACACCCGACCCTGCGACGTCCTTGTCCATGCGCCACAGCAGCGGGACCGAAGGATCCAGCGTCCAGTCCTGCAGGTACAAGGCGCGGAAATGATACACGCGCCCGATGCGGCCTTCATCGATCAACTGGCGCGCGAAGGCGATGGCGGGCACTCGCCGGTAATTAAACCAGACCGTGTTGGTCTTCTTCGACGCGCGAGCGGCCGCCGCCATCTCCCGGGCTTCAGCGCCGTTCATCGCGAGCGGCTTCTCGCACGCCACCAGCTTGCCCGCGGCCAGCGCGGCCAGCGCGATCTCACGATGCGTGTTGTTGGGCGAGCAGATATCGACGATGTCTACTTCGGGATCCTCAATCACGGCGCGCCAGTCGGTTACCGCCCGCTCCCAGCCCCAGCGCTGCGCCATACGCTCCACCTTGTCGCGCTCGCGGCCGCAGACCACTTTCAGTTTCGGCGTTAATGCAGGCTCGAAGAACGGAGTCACCTGACGCCAGGCGTTGCTGTGCGCCTTGCCCATGAACTTGTAGCCGATCATCCCGACGCCGAGTGTGCCTTTTTCGCTCATAAGAGTTCACCGTGCGGGCAGCATCGGAAACAAGCGCCGCAGTTCCGCTTCGTCCGGCTGGCGTCCATACTCGCATATCTCGAACGCTTCGGCGCTCACTACCTTCGCGGCCCGATCGGCTCCATACCACTTCGCCAGAGCCGCCCGGATGGCCGGCGTGATTCCACGCCGCTGCCGCTGCGCGCCGAGCCATTCCTTGCGCGCCGCCGGATCCTTCGGCACCTCGTCCAGCCGGCCGTCCACCCAGGGCAGCCACTCGTAGAACTGTGAAACGTGCGCGTCCAGCGCGTTCAGCTTCTTCGCCGCGACGTCGTCGATATCGATTGCGATATCCGGACGAAACGGATTGGGCCGCTGAAAGTTGTCCTGAAAATAAACGAACACGGGATTCTTGCGAAGCGGCGGCGTATCGGACGCGACGTTCGGCACCACCACCATGTAGGCCGCATCCTGCACCAGCACGCCGGTATAGCGATGGTCGGGATGATAATCGTTGGGCCGGGGCGCGATCACCAGGTCGGCGTTCCACTGCCGGATCCGGCGGATGACCTGCTCCCGCACGGCCAGCGTGGGAAGCAATTCGCCATCGTGATTGTCGAGCACTTCGTAGGTGATTCCCAGCCGCCGCGCGGATTCCATGGCTTCGGCGCGACGCCTCTGCGCCAGCGCTCCTCCGCCCTGGGTCTGATGGCCGGCATCGCCGCTAGTAACCGCGACGAACTTGACCGCATGCCCCAGCGTCGCAAACTTCGCGGCCGTGCCGGCGGCGCCCAGGTCGCAATCGTCGGGATGCGCGCCGAACGCGATTACGCGTATCGGCTGGGCGCCGAGAGTGGCTGCCAGGAAGAGTGAGCCCGCGAGTGTGAACGCTCTCATGCGGTTAGTCATGATGGAATACCAACTTCTCCGCACACTCTGATTCGAAACTCTTCCCAGTCTTTTCCAGAGCGCCCGGCCACCTCTGCAACGTCAAACCATGAGTTGGTCGTTGGCGACTCGCTATGAAGCTTCTGCATATCAATTCCCCTGGTGCCGATAATCGTCCAAAAGTCGCGATAGCCCGCACGCTTTGCTTTCTGATGCGATTTCTCGGCTTCTCCAGCACGGTTGTGCACGTTGCTGTTGTCGGTTCCACCTTTGATTTCGAGAGCGACTCTAGGATGGATGTCCGGCCCGAAACTTTCCTGGATCGCGACGTCTGGATCGGTTCCGAGCAAGAGAACCACCACGCGTCCGGCGGAGTTCCGGACGACAAGTTTCTTATCGCTCTGACTGGTGAGATGCTCCTTGACGATCTCGGTCAACACCAGGAAGACGCTTCGTGTTGCGATCTTCCCGATCAGGTTGTTGTTGGCTCCTTGAAACTGCGAGCCGAGGGTCAACAACGGAAGCTCGATCACATCTCGCGACTCAATCCGAGGCGAGATTTGCCGGATCAACTCCGTAAGGGATTCGCTCATTACCCGGCAGAATTCGGGCAACAAGACCTCGGCGCGTTTTGACATCAAGCCGGTAGTCTCCATTCGCTTAAGGGCCGACATTCCGGTTGCGGCCGCATAAAAACTCTTTTGCGGAATTCCCAGCAAAAGCCGATAGTAGCCTATAAGGGTAGGCTGCTCCCGCAATACCACGGGCACAGGAAAAATGTGTTCGTCGCGGATCCCGGCCTGAGCGAGTAGTTTTTGCGCGTCGGGAGGGACATATTCGGAGAGTTCTTTCTTTACCTCGGCGGGATCAGCGCCCTTCAACGCCTCGCCGAGGGCATCCTTCAGCCAGCTTTTTCTCGCCGCCACCAGCAACTGGTGAAACCCGAGTTGCCTGGATGCGCTAAACGGTTTCACGACCACCGAAGCGAACCGCGGGAAGCGAAGCCATTCTTCGCTCTGCTATCGACAGATAGTCTGGGTTCAGCTCGATACCTAGAAACCTGCGACGCATCGTGACCGCCATCGCGCCGGTGGTTCCGGACCCGCTGAACGGGTCCAAAATGAGATCCCCTTCCCTGCTCCCAACCGCCAGACAGGGCTGTATAAGAGCAGGGGGAAAGGTTGCGAAATGCGCCTCCCGATAGGGCTGGGTGTTAATGTCCCAAACCGACCGAAGGTTGCGCTCATTGGGTCCCCGCACGGCCTCCTCGTCGTAATAATACCTCTCGTTCTTACTGAGAAGAAATACGTATTCGTGGCTCCTGGTGGGCCGATCCTTAACGCTCTCGGGCTGGCAGTTCGGCTTGTTCCAAATAAGATCGCAGCGCAGGTACCACCCGGCCGACTGCAGCGCGAACGCCAGTTTCCATGGCACACCGATCAGATCCTTCTTCTTTAGCCCAATCGGAGTTGGCGGCCTCACGTGCATGGCTCGAACCGGATTCTTCTTGTCAGGCGCTCGCCAAGTGCGCCCGCCCGACGTGTACGAGTCTCCGACGTTCACCCAAAGAGTTCCCTCAGGCTTCAGTGTCCGCCGGACCTCCGAAAAGATTTGAACGAGGCTGCCGATGTACTCTTCCACGGACTCTTCAAGCCCTATCTGCCCATCGATATGGTAATCCCGCAGCGACCAGTACGGCGGAGAAGTTACACAGCTTTGAAAAACGTTATCAGGCACGTGCTTCAGAGCTTCTCGCGCGTCCCCAAGTACCAGAGCCGACTCCGCGGCGCCGGGCTGAAAAAACCGCCGGGATGCTTCCGCGTCAAGACCCTCTAAAACACGAAGGCTAAAATCCCCCAGACCCACATCTTCGCGCGGCTTCGGGCTGGAGCCGCTCGAGCTGTGTGGTTCAAATCCGAAACCGAATTGCATCACCCTCCATATCGGCAAGGATCGAGGCCGATGATCTCTCCGGGGGAGTACAAACGAAATATTAGCATGATCTATCCGCCTACTTGATTGCCGGATCGTCCAAGGGAACCGGTGCCGGGGTTCGCTTCATGCCGGCTTGTGCTTCGCGGTGAATGTTCCCGATGGTCCCGCCGGTGATGGCCAGTGCGATGAAGCCCGCCAGCAGCAACGGAATGGTCACGGCGGTCCATAGAATGAGCGAAAATCTCGCGCTGATGTGCCGTTCCACTCCGAAGATGTGCAGGGCCATAATGATGAGGCTGTTGTAAGTGCCCAGATTGCCGGGACCCTGCGGAATGACGGTTCCCAGGCGCATCACCACCATCAGCGTAAAGGCTGCGCCCATCGATATGGTGCTCAAGTGGCTGTAGGCGCGCATCATGGCATAAATGGGAGCCACCTGAAGCAGCATCACCGGGATGGTCATGAAGAACGCATAGTAGAGATAACGCGAATGGCCGATCAGGTGCAGATCCTCGATCAGGACGTGGATCCATCCGAACCAGCGGGCATTCAGCAAAGCATCCAGTGTTTGCTGACGCCAGTACATCGCGATGGCGAGCAGAATTCCCACCGCGAGAATTAGCACGCCCAAAATGATGCCGCCGGCCACCAGGCGCTTGGGCAAGTGAACATAGCGGATGGTCACGAACAGGCACGCCACCAGCCAAATGCCGTCGAAGATGCGCTCGATCAGCGCCGACGCCAGGGTGACGGAGACCGGCAGATCGTTGGCGCGGCCCAGCAGGTAGCAGCGAATAATCTCACCGGCGCGCAGCGGCAGCACTTCATTGGCAAACAGACCCACGAAGATGGCCCGCACGGCTTGCATGGACGAGACTCGTTTGATAGGGGCCAGCACCAGGGCCCAGCGCCACCCTTGCCAGATGTAGATCAGAAGATCTGAAATCATCGCAATGGCTACCCAGCGCCAGTCCAGGTGCGCGATGTCGCTGCGCAACGACTGTAAGTTGAGGCCGTGTACCGCCCAGATTAGACAAATGAGCGAGAGCAAGCACGTGACAATTAAAAAGACACGTTTGCGAACCTTGTTGATGTCACCCGCCGGAGCAGTCACCCAACCCTATGATACGCGTTCCGGGAAGATACCCGGCTACGGAACTCGCTTAAATGCGACCACCGCGTTCAGGCCGCCGAAAGCAAATGAGTTGGACAGCGCGCACTCTACGTCCGCGCGCCGCGCCACATTTGGGATTACGTCCAAATCGCAAGCCGGGTCGGCTTCCTGGTAGTTGGCGGTGGGAGGCAGCAGGCCGCGATACAACGCCAGCACGGTGGCCACGGCTTCTATGGCGCCGGCCGCGCCCAGCGTGTGGCCGTGCATCGACTTGGTGGAGCTGACCGCCAGGCGATCGGCATGGACGCCGAATACTTTGCGGATGGCCGCGGTTTCGGTGGGATCGTTCGCCGCGGTAGCGGTGCCGTGAGCGTTGATGTAGCCCACTCGCTCGGGCGCCCACTCCGCGTCGATCAGCGCGGATCGCATTGCGCGCGCGGCCCCATCGGCCGATGGCTGCGTGATGTGATGCGCATCCGAAGACATCCCGAACCCGGCTACTTCGGCGTAAATCCGAGCGCCGCGCGCGACCGCGGCATCCAGCCTCTCCAGCAACAGCACGGCGCCACCCTCCCCCAGAATCAGGCCTCGGCGGTCCTTGGAAAATGGCCGGCAGGTATCGGGAGAGACTACCCGCATCGCTTCCCACGCCCTCAAGAAACCGAAACTGAAAATGGCCTCGCTGCCGCCTGCGAATGCGACCGGCGAGGCGCCGTTTCGCACCAGCCAAAACGCTTGCCCGATGGCATGATTCGACGACGAACACGCTGTAGAAATGGTGTACGTCGGCCCGGTGATGCCGAACTCAAGAGAAATCCGGCTGGCGCCTGCATTGGCCATGGTGCGGGGGATGGACAGCGGATTCACTCTCGGCAGGTTGTGGCGGTAAATCGCCTCGTACCCGGCATCTTCGGTAGTCTTGCCGCCCACGCAGCAGCCGGTGACGATAGCCGCGTTCTCGCGCAACTCCGGCGTCCATTCGAGCCCGCTATCGGCGGCGGCTTCACGGGCTGCGATCACATTGAACTGCGCGAAGCGGTCCAGCAGCCCGATCTCTTTTTCGTCGAAGTAGCTGGCGGGGTTATAGTCGCGCACTTCGGCTACATTCTGAAAGCGCAGCAGTGTGCGGTCAACGGCTTCCAGCGGCCCAATACCGGAGCGCCCTTCGGACAACGCCTTCCAAAAGGATGTTTGATTCAGCCCGAGCGCGGATATGACGCCGATGCCCGTGACGGCCACGCGATGCTGCATGGTCAGGCTTGCGCGACCACCGGTTTTGAATCGCCGCCCGCCGCCAGCAGCTTCGCGATGCCCTCAATCATCTCGGCCACGGAGCGGATGGCCTTGGCGGCGTCATCGGGAATGCTGATGTTGAATTCGTTCTCCACCGCGAACAGGATGTTGATTCCATCCAGTGAATCGATGCCCAGTTCCTGGAAGGTCTTCTCGGGGGTGATGGTTTCCTTGGGGATGTGCTGGGTGGCGGCGATCACCCCAATCACGCGGGAGGTCAGTTCGTCGTCGGACATATGATTTCGCTCACCTTTTCAAAGTGAAAACCGTTCTGTATGAGTATGGGCAGCACTTGCTCGAGGGCCCGCAGCGTGACGCCAATGTCGGGGCGCCGCTCCAGAACACGGCCGTCATGCAGGCAGAAAATCGCGCCGTTCCCCGCCCCGCGCAGCAATCGCGCCGCTACTTTTTGAATCGGCAACTTCCAGTCTACGCCAATGGTGGACCACATCACCCCGGTGAGTCCCAGCCGGCGCTGCGCCGCGCCCAGGCCGGGCCAGCGCACTCCGAACGGCGCGCGAAACAGGCGTGGCGTTACACCGCAAGCTTTCGCGATCGACTCCTGCGCGGTTTCCAGTTCCCGGCGGATGAAGGCGGGACCACGCAGCCACAGTGGCGGGTGCGAATCGGTGTGGTTGGCGATTTCGTGCCCGGCATCCGCAACCGCCCGGGCAATGTGGGGCAGCCGGCGAACGTTGGAGCCGCATTGAAAGAACGTAGCGCGGGCGCCGTAAATTTCCAGGATCCGTAATACCTCGGGCGTCGATTCGCTGGGGCCGTCATCGAACGTCAGAGCAATCGCCGGCCGCTCGCGCACTCCGCGCCATATGGAGGGTGCGAACACCTCCGATGAGCGCCCGCGCACCGCCCAGGCCATGAATCCGGCTGCGGCGCCCATCACTGCCGGCGCTGCGATTGCCGCTTTCATGGATTCGGCTCCCTTTGATCGCGGCTCTGTGAGACCTGCTCATGCCAGGGCTGGCTGTGATCGGAAGTAACAGACCGCACCTCGCGCGGCGAATCGATCTGGAAGAACGACCAGGGGCCCGGAATCCACGGGTAACGCTTCAGCACCGTTTCATCCACGTCAATGCCGAGTCCGGGGCCGCGAGGAACCATGAGATAACCATGATCGATCTCTAACGGCGTCTTCAAAACTTCGGCGGCCAGTGGAAATGGATACATGCCGGCCGTCGATGGCGTGGAATAGCACGGATATTCGAGCCACTCCACCACCGATTCCGGCCAGCAGATTCCCAGTTGCGCGGCCGCCAGGACTTCCAGGGCGGTGCCCCAGCTATGAAACGCGAAACGCAATCCACCGCGTCCGATCTCGGCAAACAGCCTGCGCGCGGTGGGATATCCGCCCTGGCACACGATATCCATCTGCACGTAGTCGACTGCGCCCGATCGGATCAGGTCGAGATAATGTTCTTCGTCGGGCTCATGCTCGCCGCTGGCAATGGGCACATGATCCAATTCCTTCAGCCGGCGATATGCCTCATGATCGTCGGGAGGCAGCGGCTCTTCCAGCCACGCGACGTTGTATTCGGCCAGCGACTCGGCCAGCCGATCGATAGTGGCCGCGACATAATTGCGGTCGCCCATGCGCCACCACGTATGCGCGTCCACCATGAGATCGAAGTCCGGACCGACGGCTTCGCGGATCAGCCGGATGGTTTCCAGATCTTGCTCGGGCCCGATGCCGGAACGAAGCTTGTAGGCGCGGAATCCCAGCGCTGCGATTGCGCGCGCCTCCTCGGCATATTTCTCGGGCGACATATACATGCCGGCGCTGCCGTACAGCCGGATATGATCGCGCACTCGACCGCCAATCAATTCCGACACCGGCACTCCGCGCGCCTTGCCCAGCAGATCGTAGAGCGCGATTTCCACGGCGCCGTACAGCCGCGCGAGCTCGGCGTCGCGGCCCGGGCCTTCCATAAAGTGAACCCGCAAGGCATCCGGATCGGCGAGTGCGCGCCCTTGCAGGAAAGGCGCAATCCCCGATTCAATCCCGTTCTTAGCCTTCTCGCTTCCCTCCCCCGGAGCGTAGCCGACCAGTCCGGTATCGGTGACCACGCGGATCAGCATCGCGTCACGCTTGAGAATGGTGCGCTCGCCCCCGTAATAGTACAGCTTTAGCGGCTCAGCCAGAGGATAAGAGAGCAGGTGGGATTCGACACGAAGAATCTTCATTGGAACGGAACTGTCTCCTAGTGTAACTCCAGCTTTTGGGCGGGTAACAAAAAAAGAGCCGGGCGCTGGTCGGGCACCCGGCTGAGGAGCATCCACAAGTGGCTCGGAGGAATCCGCTTGTGGTAGTGGAGGAGCCTGAATTTCAAAGATCGCTAAGCCAGCAGACCGCCATGTCCTAAACCGGCGATCTCCCAACCGGAAACCCGATAACGTGCCAGCATCGGCGGCAGCACCAGATCCACCACGTTGGGCTTGGAGGACCGTAAACAGCCGGGCACCGATACTACCGGTACATCGTCCTTATATCCCAGCAACAACAGGTTGCCAGGTTCCACGGGAGCCAAAAAGCGCTCAATATGGCATCCCACTCGCACCATTGCACGGCCAACCACGTCATCGGGTCCGGCCGGCGACGTGGTGGAAGCCACCAGAATCACCGTGGGATTCGCTCGAAGCAACTGCAACAACGAGCGAACAATCGCCCCTTCTTCCTCCAGGGTGGTCACTACCAGGGTCGAACTCACACCCAGCCGATCCAGCCGCTGGCGCATGATGTTATCGAACAACTGCCTGGCCCGTTCCCCACTAACGGGGTCGGTATACAGCACCCCAACGGCCGGATTGCGAATCGGCCGAGCCTGAAGGATTGGTCCTCTTTCTGTAAGTATAGATATTACCGCGTCTAGCTGGGACTTTGCAACAGCAAAAGGAGCGCTTTTCACGGTTGCGACGCGCTGGCCGACTTTGGCGCAGGAAAAATTGAGGGCCGTGGCGATGGCCACGCTGGCTGTGGCGTTGATTTGTTTGAGCAAATCGTCATCTACCAGCACGCAACTGGGCTCGGTGGCGGTCAAATTCGCCCGGCCACCCGACGCCAGCCGGATCTCGATTGCGCCGCACCCGAGTTCTTTCGCAACAGCCATCACCGCCTGATCCTCGCCGATCTCGCCGTCTTCGAGTTCGGTGACGCAGACTTGCTGCAGGCCCTCGGTTTCCAGCAGCCACACGTCGTCATCACTGATCAAGTGTCCTTTGGCGAGGAGTTTTTTTCCACCGGTGCGGAATATTGGGGAGGAAAGAATCCTGCCCATCGACTCTTTCACGTGTACAGTAAGTGCTCTCATGGGCCAGTGACCTCTCCCGACGGGCGTTAGACTGTGTACCGATTATACACAGTGTTAGTGAAAATATCCGGAGAAATTCTCAGGGCGCGGGCGTTTTTAGGAAATTTGTTTATGGGCCCCGGCGGGAGAGGGTGTGACCAGGGGGCTAGTGTTTTAGTTCTGGCAATTGAATCAATACGTTGTCGGGATCGAAGCCGGCTGTTAGCACCGGGTCGGGCCGCAGCGCCTTCAGCATTGCGATCTCGTCGCAGCCCTGGAATTTCGGGCATCGAACGCAATCTTTCCAGACCTTCAGAGGAAGTACGCCGCGCTCGACTTGGCTAAAACCAAGCCTCTCAAAGAAGCCCGGAACGTAGGTAAAAGCGAAGATCGCATGCAGCTGATTGTCGGCCGCCTCGCGCTCCAGCGCCTCCATGATAATGCGGCCTAATCCCCGTGTTTTGAGCGAGGGATCGACGGCCAGGGAACGCACCTCGGCTGCCGTCGGGGTGTAGAAGTGCAAAGCGCCGCAGGCCACGATTTGAGAGCCGGAACAGGCTACCGTGAAGTCGCGAATGTTCTCGGACATGTCGAATTCGGTGCGCGGAAGCATGATGCCATCGGCGGCGTAGGCATTGATCAGCTTCAGCAGGCTGTGAACGTCCGTCATGGCCGCTTTGCGGACGGCCAGCGGTTCGCCCGCCGCGCGGTTGTCGATCCAGGGCAATAGGCTAGCCATGCCTCACCGCCTCGGCAGGCTGCGAGAACAGGCGAGTGCCCGCGGCTTCTCCGGCAAGCAGCCGGGCCAGGATCCCGGGCTCGGCTCCGGCCGCAATCGCTACCTCCGGAACGCCTTGACGAAGTGCTTCGAGCGCAGCATTCAGCTTGGCGAGCATGCCGCCGGTGGCGATCTGGCTTCGTTTTAGCGACTCGCATTCGGCCGCTGACAGTCGCGGCAGAAGGGCCCCGGAGCCGTCCAAGACACCGGCTACATCTGTAAGAAACACAAGGCGATCCACCCTCCAGCCGATCGCGCAGGCGGCCGCCATCTGATCGGCGTTGACGTTAAAGATCCGGCCCTGGCGGTCGCCTCCGAGGCACGCAACCACGGGCACATACCCGGCGGCCGTGAGTAATTCAAGGAGGTCCGGATTGGACCGAAAGGGGCGTCCCGTCG
>JAYTVY010000601.1:0-6288 GCA_043743755.1 Bryobacterales bacterium
GGGACCCTGCTGAATCGCGCTGTCGATGTTCTGCATGCGCTGGGCATCTTCTTCCGAGAAATCGCTCTCATACACCAGCTTCCGCACCCGCTTCTTGCGCAAGTAGTCATAGCACTCGTTCACTGTGATCTTGTAGATCCAGGTGAGCAGCGAGCTGCGGAAATCGAAATTCTTGATGGAGAAGTAAATCTTGGCGAACACCTGCTGGGCGATGTCTTCCGCGTCGTTATGATTACGCAGGATGCCGTAGATGATCGAGAAAACCTTGGCCTGATAGTGCTCCACGATTTCGCGAAACGCCAGCTCATCGCGGGCCTGAACCCGGCGCACCAGAGCGGCTTCATCAGTGTTGCGATGGTCCACTCTAGTCCTGGTTCCGGGCTCCGCGGCCGATATGGGAAACGGAAGTGCACCGCTCATGCTGCTCATACATTGCAGCAGACGCGCCGGGTCCCCAAGTGGTTGCAACCACTTGTTCGCCGCCGGGCCGGGCTCCGGAAGAACTTTGCACCGCTGTGGCGAGTTTACCATCTAAAAAGAGCCCGCCAGCGATTTTGGGCCGGTTGACGGGCCGGGTGGGTGATACGGCTTGCCTGATGGGTCCAATTCGGGGGATAATAGTGTTTGCCGATCTGAAACAAGGGAGAATCGACCTATGGTGCAACTGACGGAAAATGCTGTAGTCAAAGTAAGGGAGATCCTGGATGGTCAGGATCCGAAGCCGGCCGGCCTGCGGATCGCGGTGGTGGGCGGAGGCTGCTCGGGCTTCAGCTACTCCATGGCTTTCGAGAACAGCGCCAACATGCTGGATAAGACCTACAGCTTTGGCGACCTTAAGGTCTTCATCGATCAGGCCAGCCTCCAGTTCCTGGATGGTGCTGAGGTGGACTACGTAGAGACTTTGGAGGGCGCCGGCTTCAAGTTCAACAATCCGAACGTGAAGAACACCTGCGGGTGTGGCAGCTCTTTCAGCGCGTAAAAACGAAGCCAGATATTCGAACGAAGAGCGCCGTGAGGTCCAGCCTCCGGCGCTTTTTTCGTTTGTAACCAATTGATTCAATGCTAGATAATCTTCTAACGGAGCAGCTCAACCCGGCCTCGTGCGAGATCGACGCCCGGCCGGTGGCGGACATCCTCAGGATCATTAACCAGCAGGATCGGAACGTAGCGCCGGCGGTAGAGGCCGAAATCCCGAGGATTGCGGAGGCGGTGGATGGCATCGTGGACGCTATCCGCAAGGGCGGTCGACTGTACTACATTGGGGCCGGAACCAGCGGACGATTGGGGGTGCTGGACGCCGCCGAATGCCCCCCCACTTTTAACGTCGCGCCGGATCTGGTGCAAGGGATCATCGCGGGCGGGGAAGCGGCGCTGGCCAGGGCCACCGAAGCTACCGAAGACGATCCGAGTCAAGGGGAACGCGATTTGCTGGCGCACGGGTTTCGCGCGGGCGACGTGCTGGTGGGAATCGCGGCTAGCGGCAGGACGCCGTATGTACTGGGGGCGGTGGCGGCGGCCCGGCGCCTGGGAGCGTTAACGGTGGGGATCAGTTGTACGCCGAATTCGGAGTTATCGCGCGCGGTTGATATTCCGATCACCCCGCTGCCGGGTCCGGAAGTGGTGGCGGGCTCGACGCGGATGCGGGCCGGCACGGCCACCAAGCTGGTACTCAACATGATCAGCACGGCGGCGATGATCCGGCTAGGGTACGTCTATGGCAACCTGATGGTCAACGTACAGCCGAAGAACGCGAAGCTAGCGGATCGAGCGCGGCGGATCATTGTGGAGGCGGCGGGTGTGAGCTATGACGCGGCGGGCGAACTGCTGGAGTCGGCTGGTGGAAGCGTCCGGACCGCGATCATTATGGCGCGGCTTGGGCTGGACCGGACCAGCGCGGAAGCCCGGTTGTCCGAAGCGGGTGGCCGAGTTTCGGATGCGCTGAAGGCATGATATGGACAAGCTCGTAATACAAGGCGGCTATCCGCTCGAAGGCGAGATTCCGGTGAGCGGCGCGAAGAACTCGGCGTTGCCTGCCCTGGCCGCCTGCTTGCTGACGGCCGATCCGGTGACGTTGGGGCGCGTGCCGCGCGTGCGCGATATCGCCACCATGGAAAAGTTGCTGAAGCACATCGGCGCGAAGGTGGATATTCAAGGTGGCGTAGTGACGGTGGAGGCGGGGCACGCCAACAAACCGGAAGCCCCCTACGATCTGGTAAAGACCATGCGGGCTTCGAGCCTGGTGCTGGGTCCGCTGGTGGCCCGAACCGGACACGCGCGGGTGTCGATGCCGGGCGGCTGCGCGATTGGATCGCGGCCCATCAACCTGCACGTGAACGCGCTGGAGAAACTGGGAGCGCGCATCACCCAAGCCCACGGCTACGTTGAGGCTGAAGCGCCCAACGGGCTGAAGGGAGCACGGGTGCAGTTCGACCGCATCACTGTCACCGGCACCGAGGATCTGTTGATGGCGGCGACGCTGGCACAGGGCGAAACCGTGATGGAGAATGCCGCGCGCGAGCCCGAGGTTCAGGACCTGGCGGAGCTGCTGCGAAAGATGGGCGCGAACATCGAAGGCGCGGGCACGTCCACTATTCGCGTGCAGGGAGTCGCATCGCTGCATGGCACAGAGCACGAGATTATCGCGGACCGCATCGAAGCCGGGACGTTTCTGATAGCGGGCGCGATTACGGGCGGCGATCTGCACGTCCAGGGCTGTGTGCCGGAGCATGTGGCGGCGCTGGTAAACAAGATGCGGCAGGCCGGCGCGGATGTGTCCGAGACGGGACCCAACAGCCTGCGCGTAAGATCCACGGGCCGCCTCCAGGCAGTCGATGTCACTACCGAGGAGTATCCCGGCTTCGCCACCGACCTGCAAGCGCAATACATGGCGCTAATGACCGTCGCGCACGGGATCTCATTCATCACCGAAACCATCTTCGAGAACCGGTTCATGCACGTGCAGGAGCTGGCGCGCATGGGCGCGAACATTCGCATTGAGAACCGCCAGGCGATAGTGGCGGGCGCGGAGGCGCTGACGGGGGCGCAGGTGATCGCTTCGGATCTGCGCGCGAGCGCGTCGCTGGTGCTGGCCGCACTGGTGGCGAAAGGGGAGACGGTAGTGGATCGCGTCTATCATTTGGACCGCGGCTATGAGCGTTTTGGGGCCAAGCTGGCGGCTGTCGGCGCGCGCGTCGCTCGTGTAAGCTGATCCTGATGACTCCTAAAGCCCACAATCCAGCATTCCTGGCCCTGGTGAACGACGCCAAATCGCGCGTCCGAGAGATCGACATTGCGCAGTACAAGAAGATGCTGGAGGCTGGCGATCGGCACGTGCTCGTGGACGTTCGCGAAGACTCGGAATGGAACGCCGGGCACGCGTCTGGAGCCGAGCATATCGGCAAGGGCGTGATTGAGCGCGATATCGAAGCTAAAGTGCCCGACAAGAACACGACGCTAGTTCTGTATTGCGGCGGCGGGTACCGGTCGGCGCTTGCGGGCGACGCGCTCCGGACCATGGGATACGGCAAGGTGATCTCGTTGGACGGCGGGTGGCGCGCGTGGCAGCAGGCGGGGCTGCCGGTGGAGTCTTAGAGGCGCGCCGATCGCGGTGAACTCCTACAGGTTAAGGATCAAGGTCCGGCATTGCCAGGCGATGAGGGCGATGGCGCAGAATTCCAGGAACTTGATCAGCTTGGCGGCGGTGGTATTCATGAACTCGAAACGCAGCAGCAGCCCCAGCGCGACGGCCGCGTAAACCAGGATGTGCGAGATGTCATTTTGCACCGAGTTAACGAAGATCACCAGCAGGACATAGAAGAAGATGGGGATGTTGCTGTCCAGCCAGTTCTTGTAACGCGTGTAGAGGACGAACAGCGCGAATGCCAGCAACAAAGCCGTGGTGACGCCCAGTGTATCGGCCCGGAAAGACATAGCTTAGAACGACCATAACAGGCTGGTGTAGCCTGTGTGCGCGCGGAAATCGTCGCGCTGATAGAATTTTTCGTTGTAACGATAGAACTGGTACCCGACGTTCCAACGCAGGCGTTCGGCAATGCGCACGGAGACGCGCGCGAGCGGCGTTTGATACGTGAGTGGAAAAGTCTGGGCCGCCAGAATCGCCGGCAAGCTGGATCCGCCGAGAGTCCCTAACGGAGTCCCGCGGCCGTCGCCCGTGTCCTGCACGTGGTTGTAGCCCAGGAACAGATCCGCCCGTTTCGGTAGCGCGAAGCGGACGCCCAGATTGAAGGTGTGAATATTCGAGATGTAGAAGGATTGGTCGCCCAGCACCTGCTGGGAATTGGCGAAATAGGCCAGCCCGCTTACTGTATTCAGGTGGAGCTTCGAATAGCCGGTGTCGAGCGAGAACCAGTCCAACGGTGTCCATGAGAAATCGGCGGCGTAGTTGCGCTGCCGGGACGCGAAACTCGACAATGCCACCGAATTGGTGTTGTAGTTGGCGCGCGTAAAGGCGGTAGCCAGGAACTTCTTGGTCTTGTATTGAACGCGCGCTCCCAGCAGATGGTACGCGTTCTCGGCCCAGGGCGTGAACGGGCCATTGGCGCGGCCCGCTTCTCCGTCCAGCACGATGGTCAGCGGTTTTGCGGGCTTCAAGCGGACTCCGAAGACGCCGGAGTTCAGCTCATTGGTCTGGCTGGCGGGGATACGGTCCGTGCTGCCCAGGAATGCGGATTGTTCGATAGAGCGGAATTCCCGGTTCGTGTAGTGATACCCGCCGTAGACTCCGAGCCACGGCTGCGCCTGATAATTGACGTCGGTCTGATTGGCGATGGTCCGGATGCCAAGAAACTGGAAATTTACTTGCTGGACCGTCAGTGTTGCGTTGTCGAGCGTCTGGAAGGTGGCATTGCCCTCGATGCGCGAATTGTAGACGGCCGTGCTGTTGACGATGGTCAGCTTTGAGGTGGGGAACAGGCTGAGGTTCAAGTTTCCGGTGGCCACCAGGCGGCGGCCGTTTCCGAAGGTGACGATCTGCCGCGCCATATCGGCTCCCGATCGGCCGCCGGTGCCTGTCGCATTTTCGTTCAGCACGAAGTCGCGGCTGCCGGATGTGTAGGTGAAGCGTCCGTTCACGGCGAACCACTTGCGCTCGGCGAACAGCGCCACGCGCCAATAGGGACTGGTGCCATGATAAGGCTCGCGGCGGTGGAAAGAAGTGAGCGTGGTGGAGCTGAGGGGATTATTTCCCCGGCTGAAGCCATTCAGATCATACGGACTATCTTCCTTGAAGTCTTCCCAGCCGCGTGTCCAGTTCAGGCGCACGCCAAGCAGCGTGGCTTCGCCGCCGATTCTGTATTCATTGCGAATGCGGCGCACGTTCTCAAACAGCGGGAACTCGTTGCCGCGCGCGTCAAAGAGCTGGACGGTGGAGATGGCCGGTCCGCCCTGCGCGCCGCGAGTATAGCCCAGGAAGAACTTGAACGCCGATTGCGGGAACAGCGTGAAGTCATGGTCCTGCAGGGTGTAGCGGGTATTCAGCAGGTGCGGGCTATCGGCGCCGCCGGAACGCAGGCCGGGATTGTTATAGTCGTTCAGCCGCCACGTCAGGTCATAGCGGTACAAGGCGTTTTTCTGGATACGCAGGGTGGCGCTTTCATACGGGTCATTCCCGAGGCCTTGCGTGGTGAGCACGATTTCGTCGAAGTAGCGGCCGTGGCCATCCCGCGAATTCATGGTGAAGTAGCTGCTCAGCAGGCGCACGCCGTTGCCGTAGTTCACCATGCTGCGGTACTGATCCAGGCTGCCGCCCAGGGTGAGGAACCGGTAGCCGGTCTCCATGGAATCGACGATGTTGTAATTGCCGGTGTTGTCGCCGCGCGGCTTGCCCACGGGGTCGGGGGTGGGGGCTACGGGCTGCTGCGCGATGGCGCCGCAGGCCAGCAGCGAAACGGCGCCCAGGATGTTCAGTGTCCGCATGACGCGCTCATCTCAGGAAGAACTGGTCCGAATTCGATCCGTGAATCCGAACATGGCAGGTGGTGCAGTTCCGATAGCGAGGGTCGGCCATGTTGTGGCTGCCGGACTGCATCAGCACGCCGGCGCCTTCGCGTCCGCGCCCGGTCCCATTGTGGCATTCGACGCAGAGCGTGGACACCACCGGACGCCGCAGCAGCCGCGAGTTCATGGAGCCGTGCGGGGAATGGCAGGTCTCGCATCCGTCCACGCGCACCACCGCGTGCTCATAGATGAACGGACCGCGCTTTTCCGAGTGACATTTCAAGCAGGGTTCTTCGTTGGCGGGCGCCTGTTCATTCATGCGCGGCCGGTCCG
>JAYTVY010000602.1:0-9360 GCA_043743755.1 Bryobacterales bacterium
CGGCGCGCTTCATTCCAGCGGGGGAGGCGCTGCAGCTTCACGCGCAGAATGGCGGCCTGCATACCCTCCAGGCGGTAATTGTAGCCCTTCACCACGGGCCGGTATTTGGATTCCTGTCCCCAATCGCGCAGCAGCCGGATGCGCTTCGCAAACTCGGCATTGGCGGTGGTAACCATGCCACCCTCGCCGGCGGCGCCCAGGTTCTTGGTGGGATAAAAACTAAAGCAGCCCATATCGCCGATGGATCCCACGCGCCGCCCGCGATACTCCGCGCCATGCGCCTGGGCCGCGTCCTCGATGACCAGGAGGCCATGCTTGCGCGCGATCGCCAGAATCGGATCCATGTCCGCCGGCTGCCCGTACAGATGCACCGGCATAATCGCTCGCGTTCGCCCGGTAATGCGCGATTCAATCCGGCTTGCATCCAGGTTGAACGTGCGCGGGTCAATGTCCACCAGCACCGCTGTAGCGCCCGCGTAACCGATGGCCGCGACCGTGGCGAAGAACGTATACGGCGTGGTGATCACTTCATCGCCCGGCCCTATGCCGGCCGCCAGCAGCGCCAGATGCAGCGCGCTGGTTCCGGAATTCACCCCCACGGCATGCGGCGCTTGCGAGTATGCGGCAAACTCTTCTTCGAACGCGGCTACCTCACGGCCAAGTACAAATTGTCCGTGCTCCAGCACGCGCGCAACCGCTGCGTCAATCTCCGCCTTGAGCTCGCGATACTGCCCGCCGATATCCATCAGCGCGATCATTTTTCCATTGTAGGCGGTTGCTTGCGGGAGAGGAATTCATCGTAAATCGCACCCATGCGGCTGGCTGAAGCGGCGATTGAGAATTCATCACGCATCCTGCGCGATGCCGACTCCGCCAGGCGCCGGCGCAATGCCGGTTGTTCTATCAACATCCGCAGCTTGGCGGCGAGATCCTCGTGGTTCGCGCGCTCGAACAGCAAACCGGTCTCGCCATCCGTCAGGAGTTCGGGATTGCCACCCACGTTGGACGCCACCACGGCGCATCCGCAGGCCATGGCTTCCATGAGCGAGTTCGAGAGCGCTTCGGAGAGCGACGGAAGCACGAATATATCGATGGATTGCAAGCGGCCCGCGACATCCGTGAGGGATGGCTCAAAGCGCACCCACTCCGCGATCCGGTGCTCCTGAACCAGCGCTGCCAGACCGGGCAATTCCGGACCGCTGCCCACGATGGCTAGCTGAAGGGCAGGATGTTCCAGCCGCACTCGCGCGAAGGCCCGGATCAGAATGTCCAGGCCTTTCTCGGGACGCAGCACCGATACCGCGCCGATAGTGAGCGTCCCCGATTCAGGCTTCGGCGCGTCGCGGAAAACCTGCGTATCAACCCCGTTCGGACACAGCCGAATCAGCTTCTCCGGCACGCCTTCGTCATTTACCAGGCGCCGCCGAATAGCGTCGCAATTCACCACGATGCCATCCACCATGCGGTCCGTCATTCGCAGCACGCGGTTGTAGCGCGGCGGATTCAGCGCCCGGTCCGCGCGCTGGCTGGAGAGCACCACCGGAGTTCTGAAGAGCTTCGCCACCGGCACGCCGAAGCAGTTCAGAGGATAGTCGAACGTGTGTACTATTCGAATCCCATGCCGGCGGAGATAGCGGCCCATTTGGCGCGCGCCCCCCAGCGCGCCGGGCGACAAGAATGAGCTCACCGGAAGCCGGACCACCGGAATACCCGCTGCGCGCAATTCGAGCGCGCGAATGCCTTCATGAAAGCAGCCCACATGCACTTCAAAACGCGAGCGGTCCAGCGCTTTGGCGATCTCCGTAATCTGGCGCTCCGTTCCTCCTGGGCCCAGTTCGCGGACCATCAACAGCACCGGCACGGGCCCGGTCATCGGGAGCGGGGCACCGCGACGTCATTCGTCACCTTCCATAAGCTGCGCGGGGGAACGAAGAACACGGACACCGCGCGAACGGCCGCGATCATCATGGTAACGAAAGTGTTCACCGGCGACGTAAGCCGCTTGAGCGCGAAGCCTTGCGGCACCAGCGGATCGGCCGCGGCGAGGAAGTAGAACAGCGCTTGCGCGCAAACCGCGATGAGCGCCCAAGGCGCGGGCAGGAAGATACTTGACAGCGCCAGCACCAGCAGGGCATACGGCATCAGAAGCCGGCCCACTTTATAAGACAGGTAATGGAAACACATCCGGTTGCGCGGCCCCAGCAGATGTGGAAACAAGCGGATCATTTGATAATTACCCGCCAGCGTTCGCACCTTGCGGTGGAATTCCGTCTCGCGCGTGGTTGGATAATCGTAGGCACGCGCGCTATCCTCCACCACCAGTCGATAACCGCGGAAGAACGCCGCCATGGGCAGATACATATCGTCCAGCAAAATGTCGGGAGGCATTTCCACGGCCAGCTCGCGCCGCATCGTGTAAAACGGCCCGGTGGATCCGAACATGGAATCGATCCTGCTCAGCCGGTTGCGAATCCAGCTCTCATAGCGCCAGTAAAGCCCTACGTCGGACGCATCCTGGCTTTGGCCCTTGCGGATGATCAGCTCGCCGCTGGTTACGCCGACTTCCGGATCGCCGAAACAGGCAACCAAGCGGCGCAGACTGGCCGGCTCCAGCGTCTGGCGCACATCGGTAAGAAACAAAATTTCGCCGGTGGCGCGCGGGATGGCGGCGTTCAGCGCGGCCGGCTTGCCGCCCTTGGGCACGCGCATCAATTGCACGCCGCGGGGCGCGTACTCCCGGACAATGTCGTCTGTCTGGTCGGTGGATTCATCCGACACTATCAGAATGTCCATCAGCTCGAGCGGATAATCGAGCGCCAGAACCGAATCCAGCTTGTCTCGAATAAATCGCGCGCCATTATGCACCGCGATAATCACCGAGACCGTTTTCGGCTTTCCATCCTTGCGAATCGGGCGGGCATGAACCTTCGCCAGCGCGCCCAGCACCAGCGGATATCCGATGGCCACATACAGGATAAACGCCGCGCTCGCGAAAAAGAGGGCCAGCCAGATCATGGTTTACCGGTTGCTTACTTGATCGTAGCGAATCGGTCCGTTGGTGAGCAGAATGCCATCGATGCCGCCTCTTTCTTCCGCTGCGGCGCGCTCCACTTCATCGGCGTAAGAACGGAGCTGGATACGCGGGAAATAGTAATGAATGGCCGGCAAATCGGCCTGCGGCACCAGCACACGCCGGCCATCCAATGGGTGCTGGCGCAGCCAGGAGAACAGAGCGGCGGAGTGCTGATCCGGTCCGAAACGATGCGCCAGAGTTTGGCGATACGAATCGGCGAATATGAGCAGGCAGCCCGTCAAGACCACCGCGAAACCCAGCCGGGGCTGGCGTTCGGCCAGTAGATTTGCGATGGACAATCCCGCGAACAGCAGCAGCGCCGGTAAGAAGGGAGCCTCATAGCGCGGTGAATCCGTGGTCACGCGCAGCGTAGCGCCCAGCATAAGTATCGCGAAAACCAGAAATGGAAGCGCGGCGCGCAGGGGCTTGCGGACAAAAGCAAATACGCCCAGTGCAATCAGCGCCCACTCGACCGGCGCGCTTCCCAGGCGGATCAACCAGGTATCGAGCAAACTTACATTTCCCCAGGGCGACTTGCGGAACAGCGCGAGGTACGCCAGGCCTGCGTACGATTTCACAAAAGCCAGCTTCAACAGCGCGCCGGGCCACAGCGCGACAATCATGAGCGCCAGCATCAACGCCGATACTCCCAGCCATTGCCAGATCCGCGATCGCGTCCAGCCCGCGAAGAAGCGCCTTCGCTCCAGCCAGGCGAAGAGCGTGTATGTGGCTATCAGCACCAGCGCAACTTCGAGGGTATCGAAGGCCAGCGCCAGCGGAGCCAGTCCCATGCGCCAGTACTTGGCCTGTCCCGTTTGCACCGCCTTGGCCAGTAGTATCAGGCCGATTACGAAGCACGTCACGAAGACTGCGTGCGGCGCAATTTCAAGCGATGTCCGCACCAGCGCATAACTGAAAATGTAGAGGCCCGAGCACAGCGCCGCGGCGAGCCGGCCTGCGAGGCCCGGAAGAATCCAGAGGCAGCCGAAATAGATGGCCAGCAGCGTCACAATGTGGAACGCCAGCATTGACGCGCGCAGGCCATGTTCATTTAGCCCAACCGCTCGCGCCGCCATCCACCAATAGAATGCAACCGGTCCATGCCAGTGCCGGTAAAAGTTCACGTCGTTCGATGCGCGCACCGATTCCGAGAGCGATGCGCGCTGGCTTGGATCGCGGCCCCGGTTGAGTCCCGTATGCACAAAGTCGCTGAAGGACTGCGCCGGAGTATCGGTGTAATTCGCCTCCAGGCCGAGTGACGCGGCGTACATGTAATCGGCCTCGTCAGACGCATATGGATCGCCGCCGATGCGCCCCCACACCAGCGCCGCCAGTCCCGCGAGAAACACGGAAAGGATTAAGACGTGTCTCACGCCAGGAGCTCTTCAAAGCGGCGGGCAGCCACTTCCCAGGAGTAGCGTTCCTCGATCATGTGGAGCGCATTCCCCGCCATGCGCGCACGTTGATCGGGATGGTCCAGCAACTCAAGGCAAGCATCGGCAAAAGTTCGCGGATCGTCTCCGATGCGGATGGTCTCGCCTTCGCGAATGTCCAGCCCCTCCGCGCCCACCGTGGTTGAGACCACCGGAATCCCCGCCGCCATGGCTTCATAGATCTTAAGCCGCGTGCCGCCGCCGATGCGCAGCGGCACAACGGAAACCGCCGAGCCCCAGAGATATGGACGCACGTCCGGTACGGTGCCGGTTACCTGGATCCCGGGATCGCGCGCGGCCAGCGCCAGGATCTCCGCCGCCGGTTTGCGCCCGGCGATCGACAGCGAACATTCTGGACGCCGTTCGCGAATCAGGGGAAGCACCTCCGAGACGAACCAGCGCATCCCGTCGATATTCGGCATCCAATCCATGGAGCCCAGAAAAACCAGATCCGCGACACGCGGCGGATTCGCGGGCCGCGCGAAAAACTCGAGGTCCACGCCCGTCGGCACCGCGGCTACTCGCTGGACGCCATACTGCTCCCGCATGATGCCGGCGTCAGCCTCCGATACGGCTATCACGCTCTTCACCGCGCGGCAAACCTGGCTCTCATACGCCAGCATGCGCCGCGCCTGGAGCTGAAAGTACGTCCGGCGCGCAAATCCCGCGGCGTGCTCCACGTGACGCTTCCATATCGTCGATTCCACGTTGTGCTGAAACAGGACGCAGGTCGCGAGATCGGGCATATTCGGGGCGGGAAAGAGAAAGTCGCACACGATCGCATCGAATTTCTGGACGCGCAGGATCTGCTGAATCTGCCGCTTCATGGCTTTCGACCGGTACCGGCTAACGGCAACCGGCAAACTCTGGAAGACGCCCGCCGCGAGTTGTCCCACGAAGGCCAGCGACGTCTTCTTGGGCACGCGATGCAGCACTGGGTACGCGCGGGTGCAATATTCAGATGCGTATGCGGGACCTTCCGGCTGGTCCATCAAATCAAATGCGACGTAGTGGATCTCATGCCGCTGGTGGAGGCGCTTCAAGGTTTCCAGGGTGCGGATCTGGCCGCCCCGCGTAGTGGGATGCAGAAAATCCGACTTCACCCACAGGATCTTCATTGGGCGGATTGCACGGCTTCGCGGTTCAGCATGCCGTTCCACCAGCGGTCGCGTTTGCCGGTGAGGAAAAGGTCGCCCCACAATTGGAGGTTCATGAGGCGCCAGATGCGGTCAGTGGCGTCTTCCAAGCCTGTACGGTGGCGCTGAATCAGTGCATCCAGCTCGCGCGGATCCACCAGCGAGGCCACCAAGCCGTCGCGCTGCTGGAGCGCGGCGTAAAGCGGCGCTGCGCGCGGATCCAGCAGCCATTGCCGCAGCGGCGTGGGGAAGCCCATCTTCTTGCGATACGTAATGTTCGCCGGCAGTAGATCCTCAACGGCTTTCTTCAGCACGTATTTCTGGGCGCCGCCGTGGATCTTCAGCCGGTCTGGAATCCGCGTGGCGAATTCCACGAACGGATGATCCAAGAACGGCACGCGACTCTCGATGGATGCCGCCATGCTCATCTGGTCCTGCTTCATCAGCAATTCCACCAGATAAGTCTTCTGATCGGCATAGAGCATACGCGCCAGCGAGCTGGCCTGCGGGCGCTCCCCCCAGTAGCGCAGATAGCTGCTATAAACCGTTTCAGGCGGCGAAGGCAGCAGACGGTTCTGTTCCGCGCTCGAGAAGGCGCAATAAAAATTGTCCAGGAACAGCGACTCGATGGATCCGTCCCGGCCCAGGAATGTGTGGGCCAGCTTGCGCCGCAAAGATGCCTTCAGCAGCGGGCTGGATCCGATCTCGAACCGCGTCCATTTGCGCACTCCCTCCGGCAGGACGCCCCACAACGATGCCGCGCGCCGGTTCCAGAGCTGCCAGCGATAGCGCTCATAACCGCCGAACAGTTCATCGCTGCCTTCCCCCGTGAGCACCACTTTCACCTGCCCGGCCGCCAGTTTCGAGACGAAGTAGAGCGACACGCTGGAGGGCCACGCGATGGGTTCATCCTCATGCCACACCAGCTGGGGCAGAGTGTTGAAGAACTCTTCCATCCCCACGGTCACCTCATGATGGTCCGTGCCGATGGCGCGCGCCACTTGCGCGGCATAGCTGAGCTCGCTGAACTGGGCTTCGCCATATCCCACCGCGAAGGTCTTCACCGGACTGCCGGTCATGCGCTTGATCAGCGCGGCGATGGCGCTGGAATCGACGCCGCCGCTGAGGAACATACCTAGCGGCACATCGCTCATCAGACGCGTGCGGACGGCTTCTTCCAGACGCGCCCGAGTTTCCTCGATCCACTCGCGGTCGTCCCGCCGCTGGTCTTTGGCCGTCTCGGGTACGTTCCAATACTGGTGGATTCGCGGCTCCGGATGGTCCGCCCGCAGGTCCAGCGTCAGATGATGTCCCGGCGCGAGCTTGCGAATCCCACGAAACAGCGTGCGCTCGCCGCTGGTGTATCCGAATGCGAGATATTCCGGCAGCAGTTCGGTTTCGAGCTCCGCCGAAATGGCCGGATGCTCCAGCAGCGCCTTGATCTCAGAAGCAAATGCGAACAGCCGCCCGTCCCAGAAATAGTACAGCGGCTTTATCCCCAGGCGGTCCCGGGCGCAGAACAGCGTGCGCCGGTCGCGATCCCACAGCGCGAAGGCGAACATCCCCCGAAACCACTCGACACAGCCGGCGCCGTACTCTTCGAAGGCGTGCAGAATGGTTTCGGTATCCGACCGGTTCTGGTACGTGTGCCCCGCCGCCTCCAACTCCTGCCGGAGCGCCGCGTGATTAAAGATCTCGCCGTTGAAGACGATCCAGAGGCTGCCGTCTTCGTTGGCCATGGGCTGGTGACCGCCCGCAAGATCGATAATGCTCAGCCGCCGAAACCCCAGCCCCGCGCAAGCGTCGTGATAGAACCCGGAATCGTCCGGGCCGCGATGGCGTATGGAATCCGTCATCCGCCGGAGAATGCCCTCGGCTCCGGACGGCAACTCTTTCGCGACAAATCCCGCGATTCCACACATGCTCCTAGTGTATCGGCAAGGGCCTTCCGGTCCACTCAGGGCTTGCCCTTTTCGCGATCGGCGCGCACGATGCGGCATTGCAGGCACAAGTGGATAGCGGCTGAGCCGTCGGGGGAAACGGTTTGCTGGGAAAGCTTAGAGCCGGGCGGCAGCTTCTGGCCGCAGCCGTCGCAGATGCGTTCGCTGGCTTGTTGCATGCCGATAGTATGGATGAAATGGCATTACGGGTGTGGCGCTGGCTGGGCCGGTGGATGGTGCTGGGGGTGGCAAGCTGGGCCGCGGCGCTTTCACCATCACGCGGCGGTCAGCATTGCGCAAGGGCATTGAGGCGTCGCTGTCCCAGGAACCGGCACGCCACCAGCCCTGATTTGAAATGGAGACGCCGGAACGATGCGGTGCGCTTCCTTACGGGCGCGGCTCCGTGGCGCGGTTCCGATATTTGTGCAGCAGGGTGTGGTATACGGTGAACTCGCCGCTTTGAAAAACTGGGGTGAATTCGCTTTCTAGCCGCCGGTGGACGAATTGATAGAGCGGTGGATTGCTCTTCTCAAAACCCGGGAACCAGGACTGGTAGCGGGCGTTGACGACGATCCAAGCGGGCGTCTTGCCGGTGTAATATCCGAGCGTGACGTCGTCGCGCAATTGCGTGTTCCAGCCCAGATCGAAGACCAGCTCGGCGCCCCCGATTACCAGTTCCCCGGGGGCCAGCCGGGCTCGAATAAAGCCGGTCACGGGAAGGTACTGGCGACGATAGGGATCTTTCAAAACCCAGTACGCCGATCCGCCAGCCTGTAAGATCACGAAGCCGAGGGCGAGGCTCGCCGCCAGCGCTCTCAGCAGTCCTCCGCGATCCCAGGCCCAGACGACGGCCGCCGCGGCGCAAATCAGGAACAGCGGGATCACGTGGACCAGGTAAGCTCCAAAGCGGTAAGAATCGAGGTATGCGAGTCCGAGCGAAATGACGCCGAGCAACAGTAGAACGCGCCGGATGCCCGCGTGCCGGCGCAAGGAAGGAACGGCGCAGACGGTGACGAGCCCAGCCAGGTAGCCAGCCGGGATCAGCAGTTTCCAGCGGGTAAGCGAACTGGCCGAATCGCGCCATCCAAAGGTTACGAGATAGCGGTCGCGGACTTCGAGCCACGCCGCGAGCCAAGGCCACGCGCCGCCGTTAACGCGTCCGCTCATACTTCCCAGGAATTGGGCGCGGAACAATTGCGGGTCTTGCAGAATGTAGACGCCCCAGCCCGCGACGCCGATCAGGTATGGCGTCACGGCGAGCAGCACGGTACGGAGACGCACGCGCCGCCAGTCACCGTAAGAAGCGAACAGGCAGCCAAAAGCGATTAAAGCCAGCATTCCGCCCATGGGATGCGTGAGGCCGCTCAAGGCGATGGCGCTCTGGCTCCAAAGAATGGCGGCGTGGAAGCGTAGCTCGCGCCAGCGCAGATACGCGGCGAGGCCGGCGGCGGCGAAGGCGGCGCTCAGCATGTCCATGCGGCCATTGGCGGCGCTGTAGACGATGGTGTAGTCGGTGGCGAAGAAGATGGAGGCCAGCAGGAGCACGCGGCGGTCCAGCCCAAGTGACCGGCCGGTGGAACGCCATAGCAGCAGCGCGGCGATGGCGGCCACCACGGAGAGGCTGCGCCAAGCGAACAGATTCAGTCCGAGAATCTTGAGCCAAGCTGCCTGGAGAACAAAATAGACCGGCGGCTGCCAGTAGGTGCGAGTTTCGATTCCCTGCCAGAACATGCCGCGGCTTTCGAGCAGCGAGGTGCCGGTTGTGCCGCTGGTCAGGA
>JAYTVY010000603.1:0-4858 GCA_043743755.1 Bryobacterales bacterium
TTTCTTGCCGGTTTGGATCTCGACGGGCACGAGCGTCGCGAAGTCTTCATCCACTCCGCTGAGAGCGATGGCGCCGCTGACTTTCAGGGCTCGGATGGACGATGTCAGGCGCACGGAGGGGATACCGGTGCCGTAGACCCAGGTATCGAAGAAGCCCTCGAAGGATGAATCGGGAGATTTAGGCGGCGCGAATTGATGAACGGCTTCGCGGAACTGTTCGGTGCTGAGCGGGCGGAAACGGTAGCGCGCGCAAATGTCCTTGAGCAAAGCGGTGAAGCGCTCATCGCCGAGGCGGCGGCGCAGCATATGAACGATCCAGGTGCCTTTCTCATACACGATGGCGCGCCGGGCGTCGGGAATATGCGCGGACTGCAAACGATAACCCCAGGTGATGGGTCCGATGGATTCAATGGTGCGGCCTTCCACTTTCGTCAGCAAGTGAGTACGATACTGATCGAGAACCGTGTCGACGGCGCGCGGGCCGCGGTTCTTTTCGAGGAAAAGGAGAGCGGAATAATTAGCGAGCGCTTCCATCAGCCACTCGTCCTGGTAACCGGCGGGAACCACCAGGTTGCCCCACCACTGATGGGCGATTTCGTGCGCCTGCAGAACATCGGAAAAGAACATTTGCTGCATCTTGTCGCGCATAATGGCGGGGCGTTCGGCGGGATCGAGATACGCCAGCGTGGACAGATAGACCAAGCCGGGGAAGCCTTGTCCGAATGCGCCGGGAATGGGAGTGATGCTGAGATTGCGGATGGGCGGCGCGCCGAACTGCGCGGTCATGAATTCCACCGCCGAACTGACGTCTTCGGCAATCTCCCGCAGGCGGGCGGCCGGATTCACTGGAACGATAGCGGATTCATTGACGCCTGTGTCCGAACGCCGGCGCCGCGGGCCGGGAACTTCCGCGAGCGGATCCGTCACGACGCGCTTTTGCTGCAGCGCGGTTTCCAGGCGGCGGTTCGCATAGACATCCACGCGGAAGTTGTCGCGCGTGATGCCGGTGGAATGATATTCGCCGAGATTGAAACCGACGAATCGGACCGGAGCCGGAGTGGTGCGGCGCGTGATTCTTGAATCGCCTTCGGTGCGATCCTCCACTACTTCGCCGGTGGCCACCAGGCCGAGATCCTTAGGATAGCGGAAGGTGATATCGTACTTCGCGAATTCGACGCCGAAGCGCGGGTACCAGTTTCCATGGGAAAAGACGTAATAGACGTGTCCCCCGGCATCGCGGATCACAGCGCCTTCATGGTGAAATTCGACTTGATGCGGGACGGGCGTGAGCGTTTCCGGTGGCACGGCGAGGAAGACATCGTTATCGTCGGCGCGGATCAGATTCGAGCGCAGGGATTCGGGGCGGAAAATCTCGGCCGGCTGCCCGTCGATGGAAACGGCGGTGACGCGCATGCGGCGGGAGATGAAGAACGGAATCCCGCGGCTCAGGCCGGGACGCGGGGTTAAAGTGACGCGCGTAACCGCGGACAGAGTGAGATCGGGCTGAAGTGAGGCCTCAATGCGGAAGTTTTCGAGGACGTACGGGGCTTCATCGTGAGGCTCGCCGTTGCGCGAGGAGCGAGCCGGAAAACTGGTCCACACGTTGAACCAGGAGTTGTTGTCGCGCTGCGTGAGCTGGCCGGTGACGATTTGATCGCGGGCACGCGGATCGTAAACCACGTCGAAGTTTCCAAAGCGCGATCCGGTAATAGCCATGTAGAACAGGCCCGTGGCGCGGTCCGTGCCCATCAGGTCCTGCACCAGGCGGGTTTCAAAGCTGGTGGAGAGATTGCGCAGAACACCGGACCACGTGTCGGCCAGCAGGTGGCCGACATCGGCGTTCTTCTTGCTGGCGCCGGCGGCGTGCACCATTTGTTCAAGCTCGGCGGCGGTGTCGTCGGTGAAGAGGAGCAGCGCGGCTTTGAAATGCTCATTCAGGTTCGGCGACTCAGTGAAGCTGGCGAGCGAGAGGCGCTCACTGCGGAGAGGAGGCAGCAACATCACTTCGGCGTCGCCCCCTTCGGTTTCGGTGGCGAAGATGGCTCCGGTGCGAACGCCGTTGATGGGTCTCGCGAAGATGAGGTATCCGGAGGTGAGGAAGATTTTAAGATCTTGCCGGGAGAAATTGAGCTCGGTGATGTGGTAACACTCGTCGGGATCAAGCGAGAGCTGGTGGAAATCGCGCGAGAGCTCGGCGGCGGTGGGCCCGGCGGCGAGAGGGAGGCAGAGGGCGAGGGCGGCGAGGCAACTTCGGAGCACGTAATCAGTTTAGCGGGAGAGAGCGTGGAGGAGCCGACCGCGGTTGACTGCTCAACAACTTCGGGCTCGCGAAGGGCGGTTTGTGACGCAAATCGGGAGGGGTCTGCGTCACGGCGGGCCGGGACGATTGTAATGCGGCGATCGCCGCCGGGCAGGCGCGAGAATTTCAGGTGCAGGCCGTTCAGCTCGAGATGCCGGAGGCGGTGCGAGAGTGCGCGCGGGGTACCAGGCAGCGCGAGAGCCGCGAGGAGCTCGGTGGCGGAGCCGGTCCAGGTGGATCGGACTTGCATGAAGGTTTCGATGGCGGTGGCCAGCTCGTCAGGGCGGTAGCGAAGAGCGGTCAGGAACTCGGATTCAGAAACGCCGAGGGCGGGAGCGGCGGCGGCGCACCATTCCGCGAGGTCGGCCATGCGGGGAGGGGCGGAAAGATGAACGGAATCGATGCGGGCAAGGGCGGCGGCGGCAGCGGTACACAGCGCGCCGAGGAGGGCGGGACGGAGACGTTCGAAATCGTTCGCGAGGGCCGATTCAGTGCGGCGATTCGCAGGCGCGAGGGTGGGCATGCGGACGACGAGAGCGCGGTCCGACAGGGCGCGATCGGCGGGAGGCTCGGCGGCGGTAAGCAGGATGGGACGCGCAAGCCGCGCGGGGACGGGTTCGGGGCCGCGATCGAGATCGACGGCAGCGCCGGTGGAGACGCGGCAGAGCGCATCGGCGATGGCGCCGGGAAGCCTGGTCACGTGATCGAAAGCAAGGACGCGGTGCGTGGCGGCCAGGGCGAGCAGTCCGGTGGCGGAGGAAGGCAGCGGCTGGAACGTGGCTGCTATGGGATCGATGAGAGAACGCAGCAGGCGGGCGGCGGACGACTTTCCGCTACCGGGCGGTCCGGTAAGCACGAGCACGGGCGCGGGAATACCGGGGCGCATACAGGCGAGCAGCCACGCCACGCAGCGCAGCCAGGCGGCATGGCTGGAGAGGTTGAGGAGCGGGCGCAATTGTTGCAGCGCGGCGGCGGAAGCTTCGATGGGAGCGGGCAGCGGTTGCGCGCCGCGCGGGGAGGCGGCGAAGGAAGAGAGGCCATCGGTGAGACGCCAGGAGCCCGGGGTGATCTCGACGACATCGCCGGCGTTGTTGGCGAGGTCGAGGGTGAGCCGGCTGGGGAGCGACGTAACACGGGCGTCGACCTGACGCTGCGGTGAATCGCCGCAGAGGGCGCGGGCTTCGAGGGCCCGGAGAGCGTCGCGGAAAGCGCCCATGCCGGGGACGACGCCGTATTCGCGCAGATAGGATTCGATGAGCCAGTTACGGAAGCGGTGCGAGCGCAGCGGGACCACCTGGTGAGCCTCGACGCCGATGGGGACGCTGATGCAGGCCTGGCCGTGCTGTGAAGCGAACGGCGTGGCCGAAGCGGACAAGGCAAGGAGCTGGTCGGATTGACGAGTGGGCATAATTTTTGTTCCTGAGGCGAGTGGAACATGGGCGGGTTGGGATTATGCGGGAGGGATCGGGGAAAGTATTGAGGGGGAAGGAGATTTAGTTGCGCGGGAATGGTGAACGTGATTCAGATGGCGCGCCGTGTGATACTACTTCCATGAAAAAGGTGAAGTGGGCGGAAGGAGTGAAGGGCGTGGAGCAATACCTCGCCGCTGTTCCGCAACCGGCTCGCGGCACTTTGGAGAAAGTTCGCGCCATGATCCGCTCCGCGGCGCCGCGGGAAACCACCGAAGCGATCAGCTATCAGATGCCGGCTTTCAAGTACAAAGGAACGCTGATGATTTATGGGGCATTTTCCGATCATTGCAGCCTGTTCCCAATGAGCGCGGCATTGATCGAGGAGTTCAAGGACGCGTTGAAAGGCTTTGAAACAGCCAAAGGCACAATTCGGTTTCCGGTGGATAAACCGCCGCCGGCCGCGCTGATGAAGAAGCTGGTGAAGGCGCGGGTAGCGCAGCAGGAAGCGAAAGGGAGGCGCTAATCGCCCGAGGGGGCGCGGCGTATCAGAAAACCCTTCGGCGCAAAAGTAAAGCCGAACTTCTCCTCGCGCGCGGTATCCGGAATGTAGTCCTCCGGGTATCGCCCCATGTATTCCTGGAGCGCTTCATACGGTCCGGGGCCCCAACCCGGCAGAATGGGATGTCCGTTGATGTTGCCGTCCTCCACCACCACGTAATCGCCCGACTGCGTGAGATCCCGCAGCATCATCAGCTCGGCGAGGACGTGATCTTTGGTGTGATTGCTATCGACAATAAAGAAAGCTTTCCCGGGCCAGGCTTCCCTCAGCTCCAGGAACCGCGCTGCAACCCGGGGATGGGTGCTGTCCGATTCCAGCAGCTCAATGCGCTCATGACTGCGCACGCGGGGGTCGATCCGATTCTGTTCAATATCCACGCTGAGGACGCGAAGGTTTGGGGATACCAGCTTGCCTATCTCGGCAAAGTACAGCGTGGAACCGCCGTTGTAGGTTCCCAGCTCCAGGATGAGAGAAGGCTTCAACTCCGTCAGAATCTCCTGATAGTTCCACAGATCGGATACCGATTTGAGGGTCGGGACATCCAGGAACCTGGTGGTCTTCCAGACCTCCTGCGAATAATACCAGGCG
>JAYTVY010000604.1:0-3641 GCA_043743755.1 Bryobacterales bacterium
CTCGCCCAAACCAGCCACGCGTTAACCGACACGTTCTTCCTCGGCAAGAGTGAACTGACCATCGACTACAGCAATTACAAGATCGTGGAAACCCCCGAACATCAGTAAGGATCGACCGCCCTCTGGAATTCGAGTTGAGACCGTCGAGACCGTCAACGAACTCTCGCCGCCTTCCACCGGCTGCTAAAATAGGATTTTCCCTACCCCATGCTTGACCGCATCACCGTGCATGGCGCACGCCAGCACAATCTGAAAAACATCGACGTGGAGATCCCGCGGAACACTCTCACGGTAATCACGGGGCTCAGCGGTTCGGGGAAATCCTCGCTCGCCTTCGATACCATCTACGCCGAAGGCCAGCGCCGCTACGTCGAAACCCTTTCACCGTACGCCCGCCAGTTTCTGGACCAGATGGAGCGTCCCGAAGTAGATTCCATTGACGGCCTGAGTCCGGCCATCTCCATCGAGCAGAAGACCACCAATCGCAGTCCACGCTCCACCGTCGGCACCATCACCGAGATTTACGATTACCTGCGCGTGCTGTACTCTTCCATCGGCATCCCGCGCTGCCCGAATTGCCTGATCGAAATTTCGCGCCAAACCACCCGGCAGATCCTGCAGCAGATTCTGGCGCTTCCGCAGGGCGAGCGCATCATGATCCTGGCGCCCATCGTGCGCGGCCGCAAGGGCGAGTACAAGAAAGAGATGGAGAAGCTCTCTCGCCAGGGCTTCGTGCGCGCGCGCGTCGATGGCGTCCTGCGCATGCTGGACGAAGAAATCCCGCTGGACCGCCGCAAGAATCACGACATCGAAGTAGTAGTGGACCGGCTCCCGCTCAAGCCCGGTTTCGAAAAGCGGCTGGAAGCCTCCATCGAGACCGCTTCGCGATTGGCCGATGGCGTGGTGCTGGTGGCCGTGGTCGGCGGCGAGGAGCGGCTCTACTCGCTCAAGCTGGCGTGTCCCAATTGCGGCGCAAGCGTTCCGCAACTCGAGCCCCGCTCGTTTTCCTTCAACAGCCCGTTCGGCGCTTGCGAAACGTGTAATGGACTCGGCAACCGCTGGAGCTTCGATCCATCCAAAGTGATTGTCGACCCCGCGCGTCCCCTGCTCGAAGGCGCTCTGGGGCCGGGCGCGGGCTCGGCGCATATGCAGCACGGCGTCACCGAAGCCGCCAAGAAACTGCGCGCCGATCTGTCCAAGCCCTTCGAGGATCTGCACGAGCGAAAGCGCGAAGCGTTGCTGGCGGGCATTCTCAAGACGCTCGATGAAACCTACGAATCGTCCACCGCCGGATACCGCGAATGGCTGATGGACTACATGTCGCCCGCCGTCTGCTCGGATTGCCACGGACGGCGTCTCCGTCCCAGCAGTCTCGCCGTCCGCGTGAAAGGCGCCGGCATCGAAGAGCTGACTGAAATGTCCATCTCTCGCGCGCTCGACACGGTGAAGGCCTGGGTGCTCAATGAGCGCGAACGCCAGATCGCCGCGCGCGTGGTGGAAGAGATTCGCAACCGCCTGGAATTTCTCGCAGCCGTGGGATTGAACTATCTGAGCCTCGCCCGTTCGGCGGCCACGCTGTCGGGCGGCGAAGCTCAGCGCATTCGCCTCGCCACCCAGATCGGTTCCAAACTGCGCGGCGTTCTCTACGTCCTGGATGAGCCTTCCATCGGACTGCACCCTCGCGATAATGACCGTCTGCTCGATACTCTCACGCGCCTGCGCGATCTCGGCAATACCGTGCTGGTAGTGGAGCACGACGCCGAGACCATCCAGCGGGCCGATTACGTGATCGACCTGGGCCCGGGCGCCGGCCGTCTTGGCGGCCGCCTTGTCGCCTGCGGAACACCGCGCGAAATTGCCCGCAACCCGGCCTCGCTCACCGGCCAGTATCTCTCCGGCGCGGTCCGTATCGATCCGCCGCTGGTGCGCCGCGCTGGAAATGGCAAGCAACTGGTGATCCGCAATGCGCGCGAGCACAACCTAAAGAACATCGATGTGGTATTCCCGCTGGGCGCGTTCATCGCCGTCACCGGCGTTTCCGGCAGCGGCAAATCCACGCTGATCAATGACATCCTTTATCGCGCGCTGGCCGGCCTGCTTTACCGCTCGCGCGAAGCGTCCGGCGCCCACGACAAAATCGAAGGCCTGCAGCACATCGATAAAGTAGTGGAGATCGACCAGTCTCCGATTGGCCGCACGCCGCGCTCGAATCCGGCGACATACACCGGATTATTCTCGCCCATCCGCGATCTTTACGCGATGCTCCCAGAGTCGCGCGAGCGAGGGTACAAAGCCGGACGCTTCAGCTTCAATGTGAAGGGTGGCCGCTGCGAAGCCTGCCAGGGCGACGGGCTGAAGCGCATCGAGATGAATTTTCTGCCGGACGTCTATGTCACGTGCGACGTCTGCCACGCACGCCGCTACAACAGTGAGACGCTGCAGGTGAAGTATAAGGGCCGCTCCATCGCCGATCTGCTCGAAAGCACGGTGGAAGAGGCGCTGCCGCTGCTCGAGAATATTCCGCAGATCCACGCGAAGCTAAAAACTCTGGACGACGTCGGCCTGGGTTACATTCATCTGGGCCAATCCTCCACCACGCTCTCCGGCGGCGAGGCGCAGCGCATCAAGCTGGCTCGCGAGTTGAGCAAGCGGCAGACCGGCCGCACGCTGTATATCCTGGACGAGCCCACCACGGGTCTGCATTTCGAGGACATCAAGCGCCTCCTCGAAGTGCTGCAGCGCCTGGTGGACCTGGGCAACACCGTGCTGGTGATTGAGCATCAGCTCGACGTCATCAAGTCGGCCGATTGGATCATAGACATGGGTCCCGAGGGCGGTGAAAAAGGCGGTCAGGTAGTCGCCTGCGGCACTCCAGAACAAGTGTTGCGCTCCCGCCGCAGCCACACCGGCCACGCATTGACGCTTGATCGCGACCGCCAGCGAGCCCACGGGCGCACCGCATGAGCCGCTATCGCCAGCAGCCCATCGTCCTCGCCGGTCTTCGCACCATCCCTCTCGCGGAGCGGGGCGGCAAAGTCCGAGTGGAAGATTTCGCGCGTCCCTATGACGCGTCTCGCGGCCTTCCCGGCTGGCTGAATTCACTCCCCAACATCCTGGCTGGCCGCGCCTTTCGCGATGTCGTTGCCGCCATCGCCGCCGCGCGCCGCCAAAATCGCGCGATACTTTGGGGCCTCGGAGGTCACGTCATTAAGTGTGGCCTTGCACCCATTTTTATCGACCTCATGCGCCGCGGCTATGCCACCGGCTTCGTCCTCAACGGCGCCGCCGCCATTCACGATTTCGAAATCGCCATGTCGGGCGCAACCAGTGAGGATGTCGAGGCGGTCCTCCCCGATGGACGCTTTGGCGCCGCAGAAGAAACCGGCCGCGAGATGAATGAGGCTCTCCGCGATTCGCCGGAAGGCATGGGCGAAGCGCTGGGCCAGCGCTTGCAATCTCTGGCCGACCCGCGTTTCGCGTCCGCCAGCCTGCTGCATGAAGCCTGGCGTGCCTCGGTTCCCGTGACGGTGCATGTTGCCATCGGCACCGATACTCCGCACGCGCATCCCGCCGCCGACGGGGCCGCCATCGGCCGCGCTTCGCACCATGACTTCAAGCTCTGCTGCGCGCTGGTAAAAGAT
>JAYTVY010000605.1:0-2961 GCA_043743755.1 Bryobacterales bacterium
GTGCAGGCATACGGCTTCGGACCCGTCGTCGACGAAACCGAGTACACCCTCCACGGTCCCCACTCCGACCAGGAGCGCATGCTGGAAACCTCCATCTACAAAATGGTCGAGTTCCTCTGGTACACGGTCCTGGACATCGCCTCCACCAAATAGTCCCCGTGGGACAGGCCTCCCGGCCTGCCACCCACCACGCCCGCATGCTACCGTAACAACGTGAGCGTAGACGAAGAACTAAAAGAACACGCCGAGCACGCCCGCGAGCCTTTCGACAAGCGCGTCGCCGCCACCATGGCCGTCATCGCCGCCTTGCTGGCCATCATCACGGCGCTCGGACACATTTACACCACCGAAGAACTCATCAATCAGCAAAAAGCTTCGGACCAATGGTCCTACTACCAGGCCAAGTCCATCCGCCGCTATGAATCGGAAATCGCGCGCGATCTGTTTGCCGCCATGAAGGCCGAGAAATCCGAAGCCTACGCCAAGAACATCGAAAAGTACCGCACCGACGGCGAAGAGATCCAGCACAAAGCCAAGGAGCTTGAAGACGAGAGCCATCTTCGCGGCAAACAGGCCCTGCGGCTGCATCTCGGCGAGATCTTCCTCGAAGTCGCCATCGTGTTTGCCTCGCTAGCCATCCTCACCAAACGGCCCCTGCTGTATTGGACGGCGGTCTCCAGTGGCGCATTCGGCGCCGCCATCGCCGCCACCACGCTCTTTATTCATTGAACGATGATTGAGATCGTCCGGCCAGGTGTTTCCGCACGCGCTGCTCGCGTGGCGCTCTTCGACTTCGACGGCACGCTGTCATTGGTTCGCTCCGGCTGGATGGACGTGATGATCCCCATGATGACCGGGATTCTTGCGGAACTGGACACCGGCGAAAGCGAATCCGAACTGCGCGGCGTAGTGGAAGATTACGTCGGCCGCCTCACCGGCCAGGAAACCGTCTACCAGATGATCGCGCTGGCTGAACAGATAACTGCGCGAGGTGGACAGCCGCTGGACCCGCTGGTCTACAAACGCATGTACCTGGATCTTCTATGGGCGCGCATCAAACACCGCGTGGCTGAACTGCGCGGCCGGACGGTTCCTCCGGAACGCTACCTGGTCCCCGGGTCGCGCGCGCTGCTTGAAGATCTGAAGCGGCGTGGTTTCACACTGTACCTCGCCAGCGGAACCGATGAAGAGTACCTCAAAGATGAAGCCCGCCTTCTCGACCTCGAGCGCTACTTCGACGGCGGCGTTTATGGCGCGCTTGACCACTACCAGAGCTTTTCGAAAGCCATCTTGATTCAGCGTATCCTCCACGCCGGCGAGTTCCGCGGCCCTCAGTTTCTGGCATTCGGCGACGGATACGTGGAGATTGAAAACGTAAAAGAGGTCGGCGGTGTCGCGGTGGGCGTGGCTACCGCCGAGCCGGAGTGCCTGATCGTCGATCAATGGAAGAGGCAGCGCCTGATCAACGCCGGCGCCGACTTCATCATTCCAAACTTCGAGTGCCGCGCCGAGCTGACCACGGCCTTGTTCGGAGCCTGACATGGAATCCAAGTACCAGCTCTTTGACCGCTCGCATCTTAAGATCCAGCCGCTTTCCCTGCGCCGGAATGACCTCACTCTGGAGCGCTGGCTCGGCCTGGACGACCCCACGCCCGACTACGCGCATCCCGACCTCGCCACGGTAGCCCGCCGCTTGCATGCTTCGAAAGCCCGCGGGGCGGCACGGGCCTTGATCATGGGCGCGCATGTCATACGCGCGGGCGTCAATCGTCACATCATTGACCTGATGCAGCGCGGATTTCTTGATAATGTGGCCATGAACGGCGCGGGCGCGATCCATGACTATGAGCTGGCCCGCATCGGAGCTACCACCGAAAGCGTCGCCCGCTACGTGCGCACCGGTGAGTTCGGCCTGTGGCGCGAAACCGGCGAACTGAACGATTGGGTAAGTGAGGCCGCGCAATTGGGTCTCGGCCTGGGCGAAAACCTCGGACGCCGCATCGCCGATAGCCGCTATCCGCACCGTGACCTCAGCATTCTTGCCGCGGCGTATGAACTGTCCATCCCCGTCACCATTCACGCCGGCATCGGCTACGACATTCTCCACGAGCATCCCAACTGCGACGGCGCGGCCTTCGGCGCCGCCAGCTACCGCGATTTTCTGATATTTGTCCGCACCATTGAGCGTCTAGAAGGTGGTGTTGTACTTTCATTCGGATCCGCGATCATGGCGCCCGAGGTCTACCTGAAAGCTCTGGCCATGGCACGCAATATCGCACATCAAAATGACCGCTCGATTTCTAAGTTCACCACCGCCTTGTTCGACCTCTGGCCCATTCACGGCGATTTCCGCAAAGAGCTGCCCAAAACCGATCCGGGTTATTATTTCCGCCCGCATAAGACCATCCTGGTGCGCACCGTTGCCGACGGCGGCGAGAGTTACTATTTTCAGGGCGACCATCGCGCCACCCTGCCCGCCTTGCGCCGCGCGATAGTGGAGACTGCGTGACGGTAGAGGAAATACTGGCCGCATTACCTGCGGCGCGCGCGCTCGTCCTCGGCGATATTTGCCTTGATCGCTGGTGCACCTACGATCCTGCGTTGTCTGAGCCGTCGCGTGAAACCGGAATTCCCCGCACCGGCGTGGTGTCGGTGGAAGTCACGCCCGGAGCGGGCGGCACCGTGGCCAATAACCTGGCCGCGCTGGGTGTGGGCCGGGTAGCGGTGCTGGGCGCGGTGGGCGACGACGGTTCCGGCTACGAACTGGCGCGCGAGCTTGGCCGCCGCGGCATTTCCACCGACCTGCTGCTGCGGTGTCCCGAGTTTCCGACATTCACCTACAGCAAGCTGATCAATAAAGACACCGGCCAGGAGGATCAGCCGCGCGTCGACTTCATCTACACCCAGCCGCCTTCCGCCGCCGTCGAGCGCGAGCTGATCGATCGGCTCCGCGCCTCGGTG
>JAYTVY010000606.1:0-6987 GCA_043743755.1 Bryobacterales bacterium
GCAGTCCATGGGTTGATGCATCCCGAAGTCGGCCATGTGCAGGTGCGTCGCCAGCCAGCGGACTCGACGTTCGCCGGCGTTTGCCCGTACCACGGCGATTGCCTGGAAGGCCTCGCCAGCGGTCCCGCCATCGAAAAGCGCTGGAACGCCTCCGCCCGCCATCTCCCCGCCGGCCACCCGGCGTGGGCTTTGGAAGCCCGCTACCTTGCGCTCGCCCTGGTGAACTTCATCTGTACGCTGTCGCCCCAGCGAATCATCCTGGGCGGCGGCGTCCTGCAGCGCGCGGAGTTGCTGCCGTTGATCCGCGCCGAGGTTCGGACTCTGCTCAATGACTACATCCAGTCGCCGGCCGTTCTCGAAAACATTGACAGTTACATCGTCCAGCCCGTTCTCGGAAAACGGGCTGGTGTACTGGGCGCGCTGACGCTGGCCCTGTAGCGGGGAAGTTGCTACTTAAGTTCGATCACGATCACTTCTACCGATTTGTCGCCGAGATTCTCCGGCAGATGTTTCCCGGCATCCGCCCAGGTCGCGTCGTGTGCCTTGCTCACCACCTCTTGCGACTTGCCGTCCGGCAGGTTGAACTTGACGTGGCTGTCGCTCATGAACACCGCCACCGAGGCTGGATGTTCGTGCATGACCGACTTCTCATGTGGTCCGTACTTGGCCCGCAACACTCGAACTTGATCGTTCTCCAGGACCACTTTGTAATGTTTCGGATCCACTTTGGCGGCGTCCAGGGCCGGCTTCGGGCCGCCGACTGGTTTTTTCAATTCCACCATTACGGATTCCTGCGCCGCGCCGGAAAGGTTCTCGTAGGCGTGCGAGAGGGCCTTCGAGTAAGTCACGCCGCCGGCTTTCGTGCGGTCCTCCTTCGTCTTCCCATCGGGGAAGGTGTACTTGGAATGGTCACTGGTGAACCCCACTGTGACATAAGCGGGATGCGAATGCATGGGAAGTTTGCTGTGTCCCGACTCGGTGAAGTGAAGCACCCGGACACTATCGTTCTCAAAGACCACTTTGGCCTGGTCGGGGGCTAACTTGACCACGTCTTGAGCGGAAACGGCGAATGTGGCGAGGGCCGCCACGGCGAAGATACTACGCATAGTCTAAATTCTCCTGGACCCTGGAACAAAAGCGTTCTACAGGGCTGCCCAAGTATACACGTGAACGCCGCGGCAGACGATATATGACTGGTGAAACTGCGATGCTATATAAGATGGAACCGCTTCGAATCGTAGCCATAGGCGGGGGCACGGGTCTGTCCTCGCTGCTGCATGGATTGAAGCGTTACGCGCGGCAGCCCGCCCAGGCCGAAATCACAGCGGTGGTGACCGTAACCGACGATGGGGGCAGCTCGGGACGCCTGCGGCGCGAGTTTGACGTTCTGCCTCCCGGCGACATTCGCAACTGCATGGTAGCGCTTTCAGAAGACGAAGCCACGCTCTCGCGGCTGTTTCAATACCGCTTCGCCGGCGGCAGCGGGCTAAAAGGTCACAGCTTCGGAAACTTGTTTCTCACCGCGCTGACGAACCTGACCGGCGATTTCGCGCAAGCCGTGAAGCTCTCCACCGAAATTCTGGCCAGCGCCGGCCGCATTTACCCGTCCACTTCGGCCAAGGTCGCGCTGGAAGCCGAGCTCGAAAACGGCAAGGTGGTGCTGGGCGAAACGCGCATCAGCCGGAGCCGCGCGCGCATACGGCGCATCCGTCTGAACCCGCGCGAATCGAAGCCGCTGCCGGAGACCCTGGAGGCCATCGCACGCGCCGACTTGATCACTTTCGGTCCGGGGTCGCTATTCACCAGCATCGTGCCCAACCTGCTGGTGCAGGGAGTGTCGCAAGCCATTTACCGATCGCCTGCGATCAAAGCCTACTTCGTGAACTTGATGTGGCAGCCGGGCGAGACCATCGAATTCAAGGCTTCCGATCACGTGGAGGCCATCCTGCGCCACGCCGGCCGGCCTCTGCTCGACGTTGTAGTTGTGAACAATCGCGCGGTGACGCCGCGGCAGCGCCGGAAATATATCACCGAGCGCGTCCAGCCGGTGGTCAACGACGCGGAACGCCTGAACCAATTAAACCTGGAAGTGGTGGGCGCGGATCTATTGGGACGGGGCGACATCGTGCGTCATGACCCTGAATCCACGGCTGAAATCGCGATGGAACTCGCACGGCGGTCGCGGCGGGCCGCCACGAAAGTGAGCTGATGCCTGCTGAAACGAGCGTGACAATCGATGTTCTCATCCTGGCCGCGGGCCTGGGCACGCGCATGAAGTCGCGGCGCGCCAAGGTGCTGCACCGCGCCGGTGGACTTTCGCTGATAGAACACGTGGTGGATGCCGCGCTGGCCATCACCACGCCAGAGCGCATCACGGTGGTGGTGGGGCATCATGGGGACCAGGTAAAGGCGCTGCTCAAACGGACCGGCGTGGGTTTCGCGGAACAGAAGGAGCAGAAGGGCACCGGGCACGCGGTCATGTGCGCGCGCGACGTAGTCTCGCGCGACGCGCAGTTGCTGATGGTGCTCTACGGCGATACTCCGCTGCTGTCTTCGGCCACCCTGCACACGCTCGGAGAGAGCCAGCGGCATTCGAGGGCCGCCGCCACGGTGATTACCACCGATCTGGAAGACCCCACCGGGTACGGCCGCGTAATTCTGGATGCGCACGGGGACCTGGAGACCATCGTGGAGCAGAAGGCCGCTACTCCGGAGCAGCTGCTGGTTCACCGCATCAATTCGGGAATTTATTGCTTCCGCGCTCCCGTGCTGTGGAAACACATCGACCAGATCGGGTGTGACAATCCCGCAGGCGAGTTCTACCTTACCGACATTGTGTCGGTGCTGCGCGCCGCGGGGGAAACGGTGGCGGCGATGCGCGTGAGCAACACTTCGGAATTGCTGGGCATCAATACGCGCATCGAGCTGGCGGAGGTGGATCACGTTTTTCGCCGCCGCAAGATCCGCGAGCTGATGCTCGCCGGCGTCACCATCGAGAAGGCGGAAACGGTTTCCATCGATAACCAGGTGCGCATCGGGATGGATACCGTGATCGAGCCTTTTGTGCGGATTCTGGGCAACACCGAGATCGGCGAGGACTGCCGTATCGGCGCGGGCTCCATCATTGAAGATTCCCGGCTGGGTTCCAATATCGACGTGCAGCCGTATACGCTTATCCGCTCGGCGCAGGTGGGCGAAAGCGCGCGTCTGGGGCCTTTTTCGCGCCTGCGGCCGGATACGCATGTGGGCGCGAACGCGCACGTCGGAAACTTCGTGGAGCTGAAGAACACTCGCCTGGGCGACGGCGCCAAGGCCAATCATCTGGCCTACCTGGGCGATTCCGATATCGGCGAAAAGGTGAACGTTGGAGCGGGCACCATCACCTGCAATTACGATGGATTTGAAAAGCACCGAACCCGGATCGGGAGCGGCGCATTCATCGGCAGCAACGCAACACTGGTTGCTCCCATCGACATCGGCGATGGGAGCTATGTGGGCGCGGGATCGGTGATCACGGACCCGGTGCCGCCGAATGCGCTGGCGCTCGGCCGGGGACGCCAGGTAAACAAAGCCGGCTGGATCAGAAAGAAAAAAAGTCTTACAGCACCACTACCGGATGATAAACGTTAGGCAGCCGCGCCTCCCCGATGGCCACCAGCTCCCCTTCGCGCGTGAGCGCTTTTACATGCCGCGCATCCGCCCGCGTGCGGAATGGCGATAGCCGGAAATCGCGTCCCTGCCGGATCATTCCCGCCGTTACGCTGTCCACCAGCTCACAAGGAAACTCCGGCAGAAGCTCGGCGGCCGGCAACAGCGCCTGCTCCAGCGATCCCGCCTCCGCCAGATCGCGTAATTCGTCGAGGGTCTTCGCCTGCCGCTGGTTGAAGTCGCCGGATGCGGTCCGCCGCAACGCGTCCACGAACGCTCCGCAGCCCAGCCGCTGACCCAGATCGTGCGCGATTCCTCGCACGTACGTGCCGGCCGAGCAGCGTACGAAAATGCGGGCCCGCCGGCTATCGAAATCTCGCAGCTCCAGCGCATGCACGGTCACTGCCACGGGCTTTAGTTCCACCGCCATTTGCTTGCGCGCCAGCTTGTAGGAGGGCACGCCGGCAACCTTCTTCGCGGAAACGGGCGGCGGCGTCTGCGGAAACGTCCCGCGAAATTGATCCAGCGCCTGCTCCAGCTCCGCGTGCGAAAACGAGGGCGTTACGGGATCGGATACAGGCGATCCATCGCGGTCATAAGTGTTCGTCGCGTGCCCAAAGGCGATGGTGGCTTCATAACTTTTTTCGCTGGTAGTGAAGAATTGCGCCATGCGCGTCGCGCGGCCGATCACCAGCGGCAATACGCCGGTAGCCATCGGATCCAGCGTGCCGAGGTGTCCCACGCGCCGCGTTCCCGCGAGCCGGCGGACGCGATTCACGACGTCATGCGATGTCATTCCTTCCGGCTTGTCCACCACGATCACGCCATCCACGCTTCAACTGTAACAGCCGCCACTTAGCGCGGCGTATCTGAAAACGCGAACCGCGGATCCACGTCCACCGGCACGCCGGCAATCCCTTTCAGGGCCGCGGCCAAATCCGCCGGCATCTTGTCGTACTTGTTGAACCAGGCCTCGGCGCGGGGCCGGTCGCCGGTGGCCTCGATCTCCAGCAGCTCTTTCGCCAGCTTCGCCATCACCGCGGGAATCGCTGCCATATCCACGGCGTACCGGCCATCCGGCTGCCGCGCGATGGCCTTTTGCTCCGAAAGGTAATTGAACTCCATCATCTCGGCTCGGCCATGCGCTTCGGCCACTCCGTAGCGCACCGTGCGGAAGATTCCGGCTACGTAGGACGCATAGTATTCGTCCTGCCGCGCTTTGTCCAGGCCGCCGTGGTCAATGAGCCACTGCAATCCGTACATGCCGGTTACGTCCGCTTTGGCCTCCTCCAGCGCGGGAAACACCGAGCCGATGGCCTCGCGAATGTCCACCTGCTTTCCGTTGACGCGCGAGTAGGCCGGGCCCATCCCGTGCGAGATCTCATGCAGGACTACCGCCGCCAGGTAGCCTTCGCCCGAAGCCTTGGCCGCCTGATCGGAACGCATAAGCCTCTTCGCCAGCGGCAGCACCACGTAATTCACGCGCGCGTCCATGAAATTCTTGAAGAAGATTTTCTTGGTCCCTTTCGCCTGATGGATGCGCGGGTCGTTGGGCAGATTGTCGGCGACTGCCTGGTACCCATGCCGCAGATCGCCCGTGCGAAAGGGCGCGTCCAGCACTTCCATGGGAGTCAGGTGGCCGCGCTTCGAGGGCCGGTCCCCGGGCGCCAGCGGCAGCGCATCCTGAATGTCGGGGACATACTTCCGGTACAAATCCAGACGCTGGCTCTCCGGCTCATTGCGGATCATTACCGCGGTTCCCCAGGATGTCTTCACACCCAGCACATCGTCCAGGTACGTCTCATACGGGGCGAAGATCACGTCGATCTTCGGATTCTCCAGGTCGAGCCAGGCCAGATCGCTTTCGTAATAATCGTCACTGAGCAGCGCATCCGCCCGCAGGCGCAGAAACTTGGCGAACTTCGCGTCGGGCGTCAAATCCGCGGCTTCGCGCAGCAGTTTCGCGGCGGGCTCCAGCCACTGCCGGTACTCCACCCGATAGGGAATCGTCTCCAGCTTTCCGTCTTTGGAGCGCACCACGGTATAGGGGCTGTATATGGCGTCCTTCTGCTCGGGATGCGCTTTCACGTACTGCTCGATCTGCTCGCGCGTCAGGCCCTTCGGATAGAGATTCCGGCCCGGGGGCATCGCCTCGTTCCCCACGAACGGCTTATTCTCGTCAATCAAGTCATAGCGGGCGCCATTGATCGTCAGGAACCGCTTCAGCTTGGGATTCTTGGTGGTCCGGTACAGTTCCAGCGCTTCCGGGTCGTTCTGGCGCCAGTAGATGGATTCCATGTACCGCGACGCTTCCACCAGCTTGCCGGCTACTTTTCGCTCGGCCGGCGTGAGTCCGGATGCATCGTAGGGCATCTTCACGGGCTTCCATTTTGCAAGGCGCGCGTCCAGATCGGGTGTGGCGGAAACAGCGAACAGCAGCAACGGCAGAAGCAGGCTCATCGCTTCCATTGTAGTGGCGCGTCCGCTATGATGACCGCAAGATGTCTTCGCTTGCCGCCTCAGCTCCCGCGAAAAGGCGCAGCCTGGGCCGCCTGTTCGGCGATCTCAAGGTTCGTCCCAAACTGATGGTGCTGCACAACGCATTCTTTCTGGTGCTCGCGGCCACCGTCTACTTCGCGTTGATTCCGCCGTTTGAGCGGCAAGTGGAGCTGGTGGAGCGGCAGCAGACGCAGGCGTCGGCTCAAGCGGCCCCTTCCAAAACCACCGCCGTCTATCGCGATCTGATTCAGCGCGCCCGCATCACCCTGTTCGCCGTCCTGGGCGCGATCTACGTAATGGCCGTGCTGCTGCTGGAGTTTGTGATCATGCCGCTATACGTCTATCGCCCATTGCGCGAAATGCTGGATGCCGACCATGCCACCCAGCAGGGCGACCGGGAGCATGAAATCATCGACGACAAGGTGATCCTGGATGACGAGATCGGCCAGATCATGCGCTCGCGTAATGCGACCATTCTCGAGCTTCGCCGCCAGGAGGACGAATTGGAGCAGGCGCTCCAGCGTCTGGAAGCCCAGGATCGTCTGGTGAGCATCGGCTTGCTGAGCGCCTCGGTGGCGCATGAGCTGAACACGCCGCTTTCGGTGCTGCAGGGCTCCCTCGAAATGATGACCGAAAGTACTCGCGACCGCGCCACGCTAGACCGCCTGGCGCGCATGCTGCGCGTCACCCAGCGCCTGCGCAAAATCAGCGAGAGCCTGGTGGACTTCAGCCGCGTACGCAAGCAGGATTTGGAACCGGTGACTCTGCGCCCTTTGGTTGACGAGGCCTGGAGCCTGGTGGCCATCGATGAAAAGGCATCCCATGCCGAGTTCCGCAACC
>JAYTVY010000607.1:0-3075 GCA_043743755.1 Bryobacterales bacterium
ACCCCCAGGTCCGCGCGGGGCCCCCCGGCCCCGCTCCCCCCGCCCTCCAGCATCTCCGACCATTCCAGTCCCATATCCCCCGCTCACCCCCCCTTGCAACCCGTTTGCTGCCCAACCCTTCCCCTTTCCCCGTACCCCCCGTAAACTAATCCCCAGATGCAACTCGTTTGCAAAATCCTCTTCACCCTCTCCCTCCTCCCCTCCGCCCACGCCGATACCCCCTACTTCGTCGCCTACAGCCATCGCCTCGAAGAGCCCGGCAGCCTGGAAATCTCCTATCGCAGCGTAATCGGCGCCAGCTCCCTCCTCGAGCTCGAATATGGCGTCACCGCATGGTGGACCACCGAGCTCTACATCTCCCCCGGCACCGGATGGCGCTCGGAACACCGCATACGCCCGCTGCTCCGCGAGCACTGGATCAACCCCGTGCTCTACGTCGAGTTCGAGGACATCAATGGCGCCGACAAGAGCCTCCTGGCCATCGTTGGTCATGATGGCGCCGCCGATCAAGCCGTGCCCGCCTCGGAAGCCCGCCGCGAGCGCAAGCGCGAGGTGGAAACCAAGCTGATCCTCTCCAGCTACGCCAAGGACTGGAACATCGCTGAAAACTTCATCGCTGAAAAGAACCTGAACGGCGGCGAATGGGAATTCGGATACGCGCTGGCAGTCAGCCGCCCGCTCGCATCGAAAGCCAGCCCCACGCCTTGCTCGTTCTGCCGCGAGAATCTCCGCGCCGGAGTCGAAATGTACGGCGGACTCGGAACTCGCCACGACTTCGGACTGCGCGGCACATCCCACTATCTCGCGCCGGCGCTGGCGTGGCGTCTCCCCAACGGTGCAATGCTCGGGATTTCGCCTTCCTTCGGACTCACCGGCGTCAGCCACCAGTTCCTGCTGCGATTCAACCTCGGCGTCGAGATCCCGCAATTCGCGAGGCTGTTCCGGAAATGACCCGAACGCCGCTGCTGATCGCACTGCTAGCCCTCACTGGCTGCGTTCTGGGACCGCATGCGCACTGGAGCAATCGTGTTCCCGAACCCGCCCGGACTATTTCGAATCCATACGCGGACCACTCCGGAGCCGCGGAAGCCGGCGCCAAACTCTACGCCCAACACTGCGCCGCCTGCCACGGCAAAGTCGCGCAAGGCATCGGCCGTGCCCCAGCCCTGCACTCGCCCCTGATTCAGAACGCATCACCCGGCGCGCTCTTCTGGCTGCTGACCAACGGCGTCATCGACAAAGGCATGCCCGCCTGGGCGTACCTGCCCGCCCCGCAGCGCTGGCAATTGGTCACTTGGTTGAAACGCTAGTTGGCCCCGACAGGTACCAGCTTTTTGGACGCTTTCCAGAGCTGCCGGTTGATGAAATCGGGGGCGAGACGCCGCATGAGCGCGAGCTGGTTTGACTTCCCTGGCCGGATCTCAAGTGCGCCCGCCCTCAAAGACGCAAAGGATTGCTTCACCAACTCGTCCGTCGTGATCAGAGTGATGCCGTCGCCCTCCGGAAGATCGCCCGTCAGGTCAGTCTTGACGCCGGGGGGCATGAGCTCGATCACCTCCACGCCGGTCTCCTCCAACTGGAAGCGGAGCGACTGAGTATAGGAGTGGATTGCCGCCTTAGCAGCGGAGTAGATTGGCGCGCTTGGCAGCGGCGCGAAGGCGAAAAGGGAGGACGTGTTGATCACGGTGCCCTTCTTGGCTGTAAGGACGTCAATAAACGCGGAGGTCATCCAAATGACGCCGCCCACGTTGGTGTTCATCTCCGCCATCAATGCCGCGGGGTCGGCCGCCGGGGCCTTGAGGTTCTTGTAGAGCATAATGCCAGCGTTGTTCATCAGCACGTCGAGCTTGGGAAAATCCGCCTTCACGCGCGCCGCGAGGGCGGCGATTTGGATGGGATCCGCTACGTCGCACTGGATGGTGTTGAGCTTCGGGTGCTTCCTCTTTACCTCGTCGAGCACCGCCTGGCGGCGGCCAGTCACGATGACTTCGTTGCCGAGCTCGACGAACTTGAGCGCGAAAGCAAGGCCGATCCCCGCCGAACCCCCGCTAATGAGGATTGTACGACCGCTCAGATTCATAGGAGTCCTCCCCTGGCGGAACCGCCGTCCGCTGTTATAGGATTACGCGCTTAATCCATCGGTTGCGACAATGTCTCAGAAACAACTCAAAAGGTGATCTCGCACGCTAACGTGTTCAAGAGCGGGGCTCTCGCATGCCGGACCCCTGTTACCGATTATCCGGAAGCACTCGAGCAACCCTGGGTGGATCTCTCAACGCAATGATTCTTTGTACTTTACCGGCAGAGAGCGACAAAACTTCGGTTCGCGTGAGGCAGTTTGGCTCTGCTTTTCGCCATCTAGAGTAGGAAGGCATCCAGAGTGAAAAAGTCAGTTCTCTTGCTGCTCGTCTCGATGGTGATGTGCGCCGCATTCGTGCACGGCGCTACTCTATCGTCACTCGATGCAGCGTCGGTGGACAATACCGCTAAATCGCTCAATGACGATAAGACTGCTTACATCACCTTCGTCAACAACCTCAGCTTTGCCGTGGATCTGTATTGGATTGACTTTGACGGTAACCGCGTGTTCTACGCCACCATCGGCCCTGTCGGCGCGCTAGCTCAACCGACCTATATTACGCATCCCTGGCTGATCGTAAAGGCTGGAACCGGCGGCACCGTAGCGCAGGGTAGCGGGCAGTTGCTGGCCGCCTTCCTGCCCGTGACTCCCAGCCCTGCCAGTCCCGCGGATGGCGATTTCGCGATGATTGGTGCTCCATCCCCCTTTACCGTTTTCCCCACATCCCTCTCTTTCTCCGGATTCAGCGGAGGCACGGCGGATGAGAAATTCGTGGATGTCGGCCGCACTTCTCCAGGGCAGCCCTTTACCGCCACGGTCACCGGATTATCGCCCTGGTTGAAGGTGTCCGGCACCGGCCCAGCCCCGAAACAAATCTCAGTTCAGGTCGATCCAACAGGCTTGTCCGCGGGCCGGTTCGCCGGCAGTATTACCATCACTGCGCCAGGGGCAAGCCCCTCCGTGTTCACTCTCCCGGTAACTTACGACGTCGCACC
>JAYTVY010000608.1:0-1719 GCA_043743755.1 Bryobacterales bacterium
GAACCCCTGGTACTTGCGGCGGGCCGATGGCGGGTGGTGGTTCTTCACGCTGGCGCTGGTGATCTTCCAATTCATCGCGCCGTTCCTGATCTTGCTGGCGCGCGGCAACAAGCGCAACCCGATCTTGCTGGCGCGCGTAGCGATCTTCGTGCTGTTTATGCGCTTGGTCGATATGTTCTGGATGCTCATGCCGGAAGTGCGCCGCGACGGGCTAGCGTTTCACTGGCTCGATTTCGTGGCCCCAATCGGCATCGGCGGTATCTGGATCGCGGCCTTCGCGTGGCGTCTGAAGGAACGCCCGCTGTTGCCGCTGCACGATCCGCGGCTGGGTTACCATCCCGTGGAGACCGAGGTCTGATATGACGGATTCTCACCCAAACGACCACGTACCACACGGCGGCGGCTACGAGAAGACCGATACCGGGGTCGCGATGATCCTGTGGGCCGGCGTCGGACTCGTGATCCTCACCGCTACCAGCCTGTTGATCGTTTGGGGCATTTTCAACTGGTTCAAGCATCGCGAAGAACTCAACCATCGCGCGCTGAGTCCCATGGCCAGCCCGTCGCAGCTTCCGCCCGAGCCCCGGCTCCAGATTAAGACCGATGACCAGATCATCCAGTTGCATAATCGCGAAGATCATATTCTCAGCAGTTTCGCCTGGGTGGACGAAAAGGGCGGCATCGTTCGCGTGCCCATCGACAAGGCCATGGACTTATTGATGAAGAAGGGTCTGCCTGTAAAGGGTACGGCTCCCACGCCGGCGCAAAAGAAAGCGCAGCCGGCCAAGAAGGAAGGAACGCCAGGTGTTGCCAGGTAGCATGAGACGAAGGATCGCGAAAATGGCCGCGTGTTTGCTGGCCGCTGGGGCGCTGGCGTCGGCGCAGCAGTTCGCGAAACCTGCGCTCGACCGCCCGGAGGCCATCAAGAACGTCGGCATTGACCAGAAACTCAATGGGCAGCTTCCGCTCGAGTTGCTGTTCCGCGATGAGACCGGACAAACCGTGCGGCTGGGCCAGTATTTCCGCGGCAAGCCGGTGGTGCTCGCGCTGGTCTATTACGAGTGCCCCATGCTGTGCAACATGGTTCTTAACGGACTGGTGCACGGGATGGAGCAGATGACGCTCGATATCGGCAAGGACTTCGAGATTGTCACCGTGAGCTTCAATCCCCGGGATACCTGGCAGCTGGCCGGCGCAAAAAAGAGCAACTACATGGAGAAGTTCTCCAAGCCGGGCGTGCCTGCGGCATGGCATTTCCTTACCGGGCAAGAGGCTTCCGTCAAATCCCTGGCGGATGCCGCCGGATTCCGCTATTACTATGACCGCCGGACCAAGCAGTTCGCCCATGCCAGCGCAATCATGATAGCCACTCCGGACGGCAAACTGTCCCGCTATCTGTACGGGATCGAATACAAGCCGCGCGATCTGCGGCTGGCGCTGGTGGAAGCTTCCAAGGGCCAGATCGGCACCCCCACGGACAAGCTTCTTTTATATTGTTTCCACTATGATCCAATGACCGGAAAATATGGGCTGATCATCACCAATGTGATCCGCTTCCTGGGATCCGCGACGGCGCTGGCGCTGGGTACGCTCTTGTTCGTCCTGATCCGCCGCGATCGCCGCAATCGAGCCCTGGATATTCAGTGGAGGTCCGCGTAACATGGGCGAATTACCACTCTTTCCGGACGTCGCCTCCACTACCGCCTCGGACGTGGACCA
>JAYTVY010000609.1:0-2624 GCA_043743755.1 Bryobacterales bacterium
TGCGAAAGAAACAGCTTTGGTAGCCTTCGTGGCACACACCAGGACCCTGCGCTTCCGCCTGAATCAGCACGGTGTCATTGTCGCAATCCGTGGCGATGCTTTTCACCACCAGTAGATGACCGGAGCTTTCCCCCTTCAACCACAGCTTGTTGCGTGACCGGCTGTAGAAAGTGGCGTAACCCGATTCGACGGTTCGCCGGAACGCTTCGTCATTCATGAAGCCGACCATTAGAACGCGGCCGGTGGCGTGATCCTGGATGACGGCGGGGAGCAGTCCGTCGAGTTTGCTGAAATCGAGATCCATAATTTTGTCCTGTACCAAATAAAAAGCCCGCCGAACCTCGGCGGGCCACGTTTTCCTTTTGATTCCTTGAAAACCGTCAGCAGTCCGCCGCGCGATGGCGATGATGGCGATGGGCGTGACGAGGCATGAAATCGAAGTGTAACACAGGGCCATGCCCTGTCAAATCGAATCCGAAAGTCGCCGGGACACGCTATCCTGAATACATACCTCAAACATGAACCCCTATGCCCGTTTCATGGATGCCTGGGAGACCCGGCTCGCCTTCCGGTCCACCAACCGCGTGGTGCGGCCGTTTGAGTGGGGGCTCGATTGGACCACGCGCTGGCCCGCTCCCGTGCTCTTCGAACGCAACGGCCACGGACCCGAAGAGTACTTACTCCGGCTGAACCGTAACATCCTCAGTGATAGCGATGCCTTCTTCGCGTATCGTCCGCCCACGGACTTCCGGTTGGACAATGGCATTCTTCGGTTCACCTCGCCCGTGGATACGCCGTACCCCGAAAATAATGTGGTCCACGGGCAATGGTTTCCCGCCCGGCGGCCGAACGGCAAAGCAGTGGTGATCCTGCCGCACTGGAATGCGCCCGGCGGAGCGCATAACGGCCTGGCGAAAGGATTGGCCGCACTCGGAATTTCCGCGTTGCGCCTGAGCCTGCCTTATCACGATTTCCGCATGCCTCCCGAACTCGAACGCGCCGATTACGCGGTATCGTCAAACATCGGGCGGACGCTGGATGCCACCCGGCAAGCGGTGATCGACACGCGCGCGTGCCTCGATTGGCTGCAGCAGCAGCGTTATCCCCGGCTAGGCATCGTTGGGACCAGCCTGGGATCGTGCTATGCGTGCCTGGTGAGCGCGCATGATCCGCGGATCGCGGTGAATGTATTCAATCACTGTTCCACTTATGTCGGCGACGTGGTGTGGGAAGGACTTTCCACCCAGCACATACGCCAGGGCGTGGAGACGCATGTCGATTTGGATCGGTTGCGTGAGCTGTGGATGGCAATCAGCCCGATCAATTACATCGAGAAGTTCGCCAGCCGGACCAACAAGTCGCTCTTTATCTACACCAAGTACGACACCACGTTCCCGCCGCAGTTCTCGCGCGACGTGGTGGAGCGGATGCGCCGGCGCGGAGTGGATATGCGCGTGGTAGTGCTTCCGTGCGGCCACTACACCATGGGTGAGACGCCGTTTAAGTTCATTGACGGGTACCACATCTGCTCGTTTCTAAAGAAAACGCTGTAGCGTCCGCCAGCCACAGCAGCATCTCGGGCACGGATTCTTGCGATTCCAGGTGATATCGCGCGGACGTGCGGCCGTGGGGCCCCACGCGAACGGTGATCCCGTCCGGCAGCGCGGCGAACGCGTCTTCATCGGTCATGTCGTCGCCCAGAAACATGGTGAGCGCCGGACCCTTATCCAGCCGTTCTTCAATCCAGTGAACGGCACTGCCTTTGTTCCAATTCACCCGCGGCTTAATTTCGAACACCTCAATACCCGGTGTTATGCAAAATAGATTGCCGGCGGAAATCGCGGCCGCCTTGACCGTCTGGCGAATCTCATCGATGGACCCGGAGGGCGCTTTTCGAAAGTGAACGCTGGCGGTGAGGACTTTGTTCTCCACCAGGATTCCGGGGATGTGGCTCAGGCGGTCTCGCAGATCCCCAGCAAGGTTTCGCAGCGGTTCCACCTGCGACAGCGCCGTGGAATCGATCCGCTGCAGTCCCGCCCCGCTGATTTCTAGACCGTGATTACCTGCATAAATAATGTCCTTCAGACCGGCGCGCTCCCGCACGTCGCTCAGCGCCCGCCCGCTGATGATTCCCACCGAGAGATTCTCTCTGGCTGCGAGCGTTCGCAGAATTTCCCGCGTGGCGGCGGGCATTCGCGCCTGGTCCGGATCTTCGACAATGGGCGCCAGCGTGCCATCGAAGTCCAGAAACAGAAACACGTGCCCGGCCGCGGCGATCCGCGGCCCGAGATCCGAAAGCGTTGCTAGTAGTGCCTGCGTCACTTTCCTGCCGCTACGCGCTCCGTCAGAACCACCGGCTGCTTGACGTTCTCAAACGCTTCAATCCGGATTTCCGATACCGCGCCGGTGAGATTGGCGGCCCAGCGGTAAATGTTGTTCCCCTTCACGGTGTGCCGCATGTTTTGCATCCTTTGTTTCCGTTCGCGCGGATCCATCTCGAGAGCGAACCGTATGGCTTCGGCCATCTGCTCGGTGTCATAAGGGTTGATGATCAGGGCATCCAGCAGCTCCTGCGAGGCGCCGGTGAAACCGCTGAGAATCAGCGCGCCGCCCTCGTCGTCGCG
>JAYTVY010000610.1:0-4345 GCA_043743755.1 Bryobacterales bacterium
TTCTGGGACGTTAACCTCAACGCGTGGATGACTCCGGTGAGCCGCAATCTGAGTTTCTCGGAGGAGATCCTCAATTTCATGCTTTGGACGGCGCTGATCCAGAACCGCGATTATGACCGGTTATTATTGTTCATCAGCGCGGGAATCGGCATCCAGGTCACCGGCGAAGTAATCGGCCACACCATTCGCACTTTCATGCGGACTCCGGGAATGATCTGGCTGCCCGATACTCTGCTGATGGTCTCCGAGATCATCTGCCTGGTGACCTGGGTGCTTGCGTTCGGGCGTCCCAAGAGACCTATGCCGCTTGCTCCTCCTCGCCCGCGAGAGTAGACTGTAAGCTGTACGAGAGAGTCCCCGAGACCAGCGTTTAGAGGAGCTGCCCATGTCCGATCAGCAAGAGTCCGTGGATCGCAGAGATTTCTTGAAAACCGCCGGCGGCGTCGGATTGACGCTGGGCATGGCTGGGTCCGCCCTGGCCGCCCGAGGCGGCAAATCCGCCGCATCGAACGCCCGCGTGCTGGGCGCTAACGATCGCATTAACGTGGGCGCGATCGGCGTCGGGGGGCGCGGCCATTACGTCGCCGGCGTGTTCAAGAAATACGGCGAGAAGGCCAACGCCTGCCAGATTGTGGCCGTCAGCGATGTGTGGGAGAAGCGGCGCCGCACGAATGCCGAGCTGTTCAAGTGCGATGGATTCCTCGATTACCGCGAAGTGCTGAACCGTTCCGACATCGACGCCGTGATCGTGGCCACGCCCGACCACTGGCATGCCAAGATCGCGCTGGAGGCCATGGACAAGGGCAAGGACGTATACCTGGAAAAGCCCATGTGCCACACCAACGACGAAATCCGCCAGCTGGTCAGCACCGTTAAGGAAACCAAACGCGTCCTGCAGGTGGGCTCGCAAACCACGTCCGGCGACCAGTGGTGGAAAGCCAAGAAGGCCATCGCCGACGGCATGATCGGCCCCATGATCTCCAGCCAGGGATCCTACCATCGCAATTCAACCGAAGGCGAGTGGAACTGGAAGATAGAACCCGAAGCCGGCCCGGACGGCAAGGGCGACAACTACATCGATTGGAAAATGTGGCTGGGCCCCGCGCCCAAGCGCGGCTGGGATGCCGACCGCTATTTCCGTTTCCGCAAGTATTGGGATTATTCCGGCGGCATCGCGACGGACCTGTTCTATCACGTAGTGGCGCCGCTCAACATTTGCTGGCCGGAAGCGCAGTTCCCTTACAAGGTGCTGGGGTCAGGCGGTATCTATTCGTTCAAGGACGAACGCGAGGTTCCGGATACCTTCAACCTGGTCGCCGACTATCCCGCCGGCCACACGCTGATTCTCAGCTCATCGATGGCCAACTCGCACCACATCCCAGGGTTGATTCGCGGGCACCATGGAACCATCATCATGGTGGACCACGGCAAGTTCGAGAGTCCCACGGATCACATCGAAGTGATCCCCGAAGTGGGCCGGGTCAAGGGCGAGAAACACGCCATCGGCGGTCCCGACTACGAGGCTAAATTCGGCATTGAGCCTATCAAGATCGCCGTGGATCCGAAGGACGTGATGGAGACCCACGTCGCCAACTTCCTGGATTGCATGCACACGCGCCAGAAGCCGCACCTGGACGTCGAAACCGGCGCCCGCGCCCAAGCTGTGATCAATCTCGCCGTACAGTCTTATCGCGAAGGCCGCGTCATGTACTGGGACGAGAAGAAATGGAAGTCGTCCGAAAAGCCCGTCAAATCCTGATTGTTGGGCAGACTTCCCGGCCTTGCAGCCGGCCCCCCGCCGCGCCTCCCGATTCTGCTTCAATGGGAATCAGGAGGTAGCGGGAAGATGGAATCCAAACACAAGATGGCGGTTGCCGGCACGGGCCTGATCGCGGCGGGTATCGGCTTGGGTGTCGTAGGCGCGGCGATGATCGTACCTTCGGTGGTGGCGTGGGCCACGCGGATAGTGGAAAAAGGCACTGAAGGTTTTAACGCCAAGGTAGAGGGCGCATCCAAGACCGTCGGAACAGTTGCCGGAACGCTGCACCGGTCATTCAATGAAGCCAAGAAAGCCGGCGTTGCCGAGTTGAAGCGCGGCCGTTCCAGCGCAGGTTAACCGCTGGGGTCATCGGAAGCGCCAATCTGGCTTCGGGCTGATGCCGCGAACTCCGCCCCACCGACGCTCCGCTACAGCCCTCCGGCGAGCCGCGGCCGGAGAAGGCGAGCGCACTATCGTCATCGCGCTCATTGCCAATATCATTATCGCGATCGCGAAGTTATTCGGCGGCCTGATTTCCGGATCCACCGGCATGCTGGCCGAGGCGGCTCATTCCGCAGCCGACTCGGTGAACGAAATCTTTCTCGCGATAGGTCTCCATCGCGACCGCCAGCCGGCTGACGCCACGCACCCCATGGGTCACGGACGCGAACGATTTCTGTGGTCATTCATGGCAGCAATCGCTTCCTTCCTGATTGGCGGCTGCGTATCCATCGCAATGGCCATTCTACAGCTCAAGGCGCGTCATCCCGTGGCCGGCGGCCTGGCGGCGTGGATTGTGCTGGGCGTCGCATTTCTGGCCGACGGAGCATCCTGGCTTCAGGGTATGCGGCAGGCGCGCCGCCAAACAAAAGAATACAAACTGGGCGTGTGGAGCTATATCCGCCGCGCCAGCGACCCGGTAGTGCGCGCGGTGGTAATCGAAGACAGCGCAGCTCTCGTGGGTCTAGGCATCGCGGCCAGCGGTCTTTTGCTCAGTACAATTTTGCGCACCAGCGTACCGGATTCGATTGCCTCCCTGGCGATCGGCGTACTGCTCACCGTAACGGCGTTTGGGTTGGCCCGCCCTTTCGCGAATTTCCTGGTGGGACGGTCAGTCCCTTCGCCGTTTCTCGAGCAGTTGCAAGCGATGTTCAAGAAGGAGGAGGCGATTGAAGAAGTCTTAGTGCTCCGGGCATCATATTCGGGGCCCGAAGAGGTGGTGGTGATGGCCAAGGTGCATCCGTCGGCGGGAATGAATACCAGGGAGCTGGCACGAGCGATGGACGCTCTGGACGGCAAAATCCGCGCTGCGATGCCCGTGGTGGCGGATGTGTTCATCGACGTAACCGCGCACCGCAAAGACGAAAAACCTGGAACCAGTTCGTGAGCGGTTGCCGGGCCGCCCTGGGTGTTCATATGCGGACGAAGCCTTCCCGGATGCGGACGGGCGCGCGCTGCTAAGTTCCCCCAATTCAGCATCGGTACTTGGCCCGCCATGTGCACTAGCGTCGCACTACCATGCACACGAGCATTTGGAAATATTGCGCGCTGGCGCTGGCGGCAGGCAGCGCGTTTGGGCAGCCGGCGCCGGTGAAACAAGTCTTCTCTCTTCGCGACACCGAAGGTCTGGTGACAGCGCCGAATGTGAAGGCGGAGGCCGTGACGTATCAAGGACGGAAGGCCGTCCGGCTGACAACCGACGCAGAGGATGGAGAAGGCCTTGCTCTGCTGCCCGGAACAGATTTCCAGGACGGGGTGATTGAAGCCGATGTCGCTCTGAAGTTAACCACACCCCCGGGCGTGCGGAACCCAGGCTTTATCGGAATCGCATTCCGGACCAGGCCCGATGCCTCCGCGTACGAGCTCTTTTACTTGCGCCCTGGAAACGGAATCGCGAAAGACCAGGCCATGCGCAACCATGCCGTTCAGTATTCCGCCCAGCCCGGCTTCGGATGGTATCCATTGCGCCGGGAATGGCCCTGGGTTTACGAATCTTCCGCGGAGATTGAACCGGAAACCTGGATCAAGGTGCGGATCGAAGTGGGGGGACGCGCCGCCAGCCTCTACTTGAACGGTTCGGCGAAACCGGCTCTAGTGGTAGACGGTTTGAAGAGCGACGCTTTGCGGGGCGGCGTCGCGCTTTGGGGATACACCCATGAAGAGGCGTATTTTTCCAACGTGCGGATTACTCCGGCCGCGGCCCAGCCGATCAAGAATGGCTCGGACGTGGCCGGCACGTGGGAGGTTCGCGGCGGCAGTGACGCGGGCCCGCTGGCCGGCGTGATGAAGCTGAGCCGCGAGGGTAACAAGGTCTCCGGCACCTGGTCCGGAAGTTTGGGCGAAGGACGCCCGGTAACCGGCACTTGGCGCAATGGCTACGTTGAGTTGGCCTTCCCAGGCGAATGGCCCTCCCAGGCCGGCCAGGGAGCACCGGGCCCTGTCACAGCTCACCTTGCGGGCTGGATCGACGGCGATTCCGGCAAAGGCCGCATGCGCGTCCAAGGGCGCTCCGACGGCGCCTGGACCGCAACCCGCCAAAAGTAATCGCCGCCGGGCCGGCCGGCTCGGTCCCCTGAGGCATTTTCG
>JAYTVY010000611.1:0-10923 GCA_043743755.1 Bryobacterales bacterium
CCGTCTCGTTTTCCATCCGGAACAGCAGTGAGTTCAGGCAAACCGGGTTGTAGTTGACGATGTCCAGATTGAAGGCGCCGAACCGGTTGGATGGATCCACTCCCGATTCGCGCATCGACCGATCGCCTTTATAGAACGCCGGCGTCAGTTCCCCGGTCTTGCGGTTGTAATACTGGCTGACGTCGAAATCGGTGACTGCATGTGTACGCAGGTATTCGCGAATGCGATCATAGTGCGTACGTCCGCGGTCGTCTTTCTCATCCGACAATACTTCGAGCGCCGGACCGTCGCCCAAATCGAAATATCGCGAGAGTCCGGTTTCGGGCGTCAGATGCGGCGCATTCATCCAGAAGGCATAGTACTTTTCGATTGCCGGAATCGCCGCCCGGAGCCATTCCTTGTCGCCAGTCTTCCGGTAAACGGCCAGTACCATCTCGGTGAGGAACGGCGGCTGCGAGCGAGTCAGATAGTAGGTCCTGTTCGCGTTGAGAATCTTCCCGTAGTTCCGGATTTCGTACAGGAAGTTGTCGGTCATACTCTTGGCTAGCGAATCTTCCCCATCCTGCAGCAGACCGACTTGGATGAAGTAGCTATCCCAGCCGTACATCTCATTGAAGCGTCCGCCGGGTACTACGTAAGGTTCGGGCAGCACCAGCAGTCCCGGTTCGGCGCTCTGGCTGGCGCGCACGGCCGCCGCGTTGCCGGATACCTCTTCGGGCAGTGATCGCAGATCGATCTTCGCCAGATCGGAGGCTGACATGGTCCGCCGCAGCCTCTGCTCGATTGCGCCCAGATCGTCCCCATGCGGCGCGTATACCGGCCAGCGTCCCGATGCGCCCGGCTTGAACTTGGGATCCACGGCGGCCACCGCCAGTTGGGCGTTGGACCGCGTCAGCGTCTTCCAGCTCTCGCGGATATAGGCGCGAATCGAAGCCAGCTGTTCCGGTGTCGCCGCTTTGGGAGCAGCCGCCCATCCCAGCGCCGCAGCGACGAAAATCGCAGCCGCCGAGCGAGCCGCGCGCGAGCGAAAGAGCGTAGTCACATTAATCCTCAATTAAAATTAGCTCGACTTGGACACACTGGTCCAATATAGTTGGTAGGGTGCCAGGCCGCTTGATCGGGAAGATGAGGATCGTCCTCGCTAGTCTTGCCGTTCTGGGGCTGGCAGGCGCCGCATTCCTCGGTTACAGTTTCTGGAAAGCTTCCCGCTCGCTGCGCGATGCCGGTGCGCAAGTGGCCGCGGGTGACCGCCTTGCGTTTCGCCGGGTGGCGCTGGATCGTCCGCTGCCCGCGGGATTTGAAACCATCGGCACGCCTTCGCGCTTCCGCGACGCCGCGTCTTTCCTGGGCCGCTTCTACATTTCAGGTTCTGGCGGCCTCTACGAGTTCGACGGCACCGGAGAGCTTCGCAGCCGCTATCGCGTGGGCCTGGAGCTGCCGCCCGCCTCGATTACGGCCATCGCGCCGGGGGCCGGCGGCGGGTTTTCCGATCTGCAGCTCTGGATCGCGACCGCCGGCGAAGGCCTGCTTGCTTTTGACGGCCGCCATTTCGTCCAGATCCGGCCCGGCGATGCGCCCGCGCGCGCCCTGACCTGCCTGCTGCCGCTCTCCACCGGCCGCGTTCTGCTGGGCACCGAGAAGATCGGCGTGCTGGTCTGGGATGGAAAAAAGCTGGGGTCGCTTCATCCGGCGCTGGCCGGATTGCCGGTTACAGCGCTGGCCGGTTCTGAAGGCGACCTTTGGGTGGGTACGCTCGATCGCGGAGTCTTCCGCTGGCACGCCGGTCAGTTGGATCATTTCTCGGAAACCGAAGGCGTTCCCGATCCCGAAATTCTGTCGCTCGCCGTCGATGGGAATCGACTTTACGCGGGCACCGCGCTCGGCATCGCCGCGTTTGAGGATGGCCGCTTCGCCCGCGTGCTGGCCCCTGGTCTGTTCGCCCGAACTCTGCTGGTGCACGGCGAAACTCTGCTGGCTGGAACACTGGAAGACGGCGTAGCGGAGATCCCACTTACCGCCAAAGTCCCCCGTGCTCGCATCGCCGCGACGCCGACGGGCCTGAATGCGGTGGAGCATCTGTTCTTGCTCGATGGCAAACCGCACGCGCTGGCTCAAGCGGCTTTATATCGCCAGGCCGCGCCGCTCAAGCCGTTTGAAAAGATTCTAGCGTTGCCCGGCGGCCTGCTCGCCGATGCGAACGTCTCAGCTCTGGCCGCGGACCGGACCGGACGCCTGTGGGTGGGTTACTTTGACCACGGCCTGGATATCGTCGAGCCTGGTCTCGATCGCGCCCACCACTTGGAAGACGATCACCTGTTCTGCGTCAACCGCATCGTGCATCATGAGGACGGCGGCGGCAGCGCGGTGGCCACGGCGAACGGGCTGGCGCTGTTCGATGGCTCGGCGCAGCTCCGCCAGGTGCTGAGTAAGGCCGACGGATTGATCGCCAGCCAGGTCACCGATGTACTTCTCGGCGGCACCAGCCGCGCGCCCCTGCTAACTATCGCCACTCCCGCCGGCATTTCGATGCTGGATGGCGCGGGGGTAAGCAGTCTGTACGCTTTTCACGGTTTGGTCAACAATCACGTCTATGCGCTGGCACACGCAGGATCGCGAACGCTCGCCGGGACGCTGGGCGGACTCTCCATCCTCGAATCCGGCATTGTGAGCGCCAGCATGACCACCGCCAATTCCGGCTTGAAGCACAACTGGATCACCGCCATCGCCGCGTCCGACAACGGCTGGTACATTGGGACCTATGGCGCGGGAGTGGTGAAACTGGAAGCCTCCGGCGCCTTCACCAGCTATCCCGATCTCGCGACGCCCGTCATAGTGAATCCGAACGCTATCGCGGTCACCAGCAGCGCCGTGTACGCCGGTACGCTGGGCTGCGGGCTGGCGGTCTTCAACCGCGCCGGCGGCCGCTGGAGCAAGGTACAATCGGGCCTTCCCTCCATGAATGTCACCGCGCTGGCCGCGCTAAACGGCTACCTCTATATTGGGACCGATAACGGCCTGGTGCGCGCGGCCGAAAGGGAGCTTCCCATCCAATGAGACTCGCCGGCGCTTTGCTCGCTATCGTCAGCCTGCCTCTATTATGGGGCGATGCCGGCGTGCTGCTGCCCGGCGATAAGAACCAGCCCGACGCCACCATCCTTTCGCTTGAAGAGATGCTGGTGGATATCCGCATCGACAACGGGCACGCCCGCGTTACCGTTCGGCAGATCTTCGCCAGCCATCAAAACAAGATTCTGGAAGGCAACTACATTTTTTCTCTGCCCGGCGGCGCCGCCGTTTCGGATTTCGCCGTGTGGGACGATGTAACGCGCATCCCGGGAGTGATCCTGGAACGCAAGCGCGCCGAAGAGATTTACAATCAGGCGCGCATGCAGGCCATCGACCCTGGGCTGCTCCAAATGGGCGAGCACGCCAATGACGAAGCGCGGGCCACGGCGGTGTTCTCGGCGAGAATCGTGCCGATTCGTCCGTACGGCACCAAGCGTCTGGAGATCGAGTATCAGCACAGCCTCGCGGTGGAGCGGTTCGAATCGTTCTTTGCCGTTCCGCTACGCCCGGATGCTTATCAGGCGGTGACCGCCGGCAAGCTGACCATCAATTTGGACCTCAAGTCCGCGCACGCGCTCAAGGATTTTCAGGTGGTCTCGAAGATCTATCCGCTGCAGATCAAGGAGCGCACGGCGTCGCACATCCAGGCCGGGTTCGAAGGCAGAGCTGTCGCGCTTACCGAAGACTTCGCCATCAAGTACGCTCTCGATTCCGCTCTCGGCGATCGCCTGGAAGTCTTGACGCATCACGACCTGCCGCCTAAATCCACCGACCCGACAGAAATTGAGGCAGCGCCAGCCACACCCGAACCCGGATTCTTCGAGGCCTCCGCGCTTATCGGCTACGGCCCCACGGCGCCAACCCAGTCCGAGGCGCCCCGCACGGTGGTGGCGCTATTCGACAATTCGTTGTCCATGCAATGGGAGAAGCTTGAACGCAGCTTCCGCGCGCTCGAAAGCTTGCTGCGTTCACTCAAACCGGCCGATCGCTTTGATCTGGTCCTGTTCAACACCACCGTCACGCGCTTCTCACCGGCGCCGGTAGCCGCCGATCCGGCGCAGGTGGAGAAAGCCCTCGCGTTCGTCCGGGCCAGCAATTTGCGCGGCGGCACCGACCTACAGAAGGCTCTCGATGACGCACTCGCGCTTTCCAACACGCCGCAAACCTATATGGTCCTGCTGACCGACGGCGGAGCGACACACGGCATTCTGCAGAACGGCAAGCTGGCCGCGTGGTACGCCGCCAAGTGGAAGCAGAAGCCTGAAACACTGCGCCCGCATACTTATATATTCGCCGTGGGCGACGATGCCAACCTCACGCTGCTGCGAATGCTGGCGCGCAACAACGGCGTCCTGGAATCCGTGCGCTCCACTGAGCCAGTGGATTTTAAGCTCAACGCATTCTTGTCGAAGATGGGCATGCGCCCCGTGGAAGGCCTGCAACTAACCGCGAGTCCGGCGGCCAACTTTGACCTCATCTATCCGCTTGAAGACAGCACATTTCCCGGGTCGGTGCGGAATTGGGTGGGCCAGTACAAGCAGCCGCTGGCTCGCGCGACCTTCTCCGCGCGTGGCGCACGGCAAGGTAAACCCGTGGAAATGACCGGAAGCGCCGCGCTGCCCGCGCAAGAGGCCGCTCATCCCGATCTGGCGCGACTGTGGGCCAAGGCGCGAATCGACGCGCTGCTTGAAAAAATCGACCGTGACGGCGAGGATCAAGCCACCATCGACGAGATCATCCGCCTTGCGCGCAAGTACAAGTTCGTGACGCCGTATACTTCATTCCTCGCCGCCCCGCGCGCCCTGCTGCGCCCGCGCTTGATTCGTCCGGGCGACCCCGTGCTGCGCGTCAAGACCGATCCCTCCATCGTTTCGGTGACCGCGCTATTTCCCTTCGGCCCGGTCAAACCGCTGCGCTATCTGACCGGCGAAGATATCTGGCAGACTCGCTTCCTCGCCCCCGGCGACCTCGCGGATGGATCCTACCGGGTCCGCCTGGTGCTGCGCGATCGCGTAGGCCGCGTCTTCCGCGAGGCCAAGACCTTTGTGATCGCAAGCCATCCGCCCATGGTCCGCGTAAAGCTCGACAAGAGCCGTTACCATCGCGGCGAGCCCGTGCACCTGCGCGTCAGCGCGTCGGACACCACGCGAACCATCACCGCCCGCCTCTACGGCGCGCGCCCGGTCTACTTGCGCTGGAACCCCGGGATGGCTTCGAACCTGGGAGAACTGGTGATTCCGTCCCAGCTCGCCCCCGGCAAGTACGCGCTTACCGTAACCGCCGAAGATTTCGCGCACAACATCGGCAGCCAGGAGGTGTCCATTGAGGTGGTGCCTTAATCCGGCTCCCCAAAGGAAGCGGTTCCCGGCCCTCCTGGCCATCCTGCTCGCCGCGGCGATCCTCGGGCGCGCCGAGTTGGCGGAATGGGTCCAGCACATCCCCTCGCCCAGCCAGTTGCAAGCTGTCTTCTTCCGAACCACCCCCACCCCGATCCTCCGCCCTCCCAAGGAAACCCGCGCCGAACTCGCGCGCCTCATCACAGCGTCGCCAACCGCTGAACTATACGCCTTGCGCGCTCGCGAAGACGAACAGCAACTCGATTTCTCCGCCGCCGAGTCCGACTGGAAAGAGCACTTTCGCCTGGCCACCGACAAATCTCAAGCCCAGCTCGATCTGGCCGACTTTTACCATCGCCGCCTCCGCCCGCGTGACGAGATCACGGCACTCGAAGCCGTCGGCCAAGCGCCCTCTGAACGTCTCATACCACCCGCTCAACAGCGCGCCTGGCACGCGTACGAACGCATCCTGACCGTCATTTCCGAACAAGCGCTCCCGGTCGAAGTAGCCGAGAAGACTTATCGCGCCTGGATCGCCCGCTATCCCAAGGAACCAGCCGTTTACCGGAAATCCCTGGAATATCTGGAATCGCACGGCCGCCTCGATCAGGCGGCGCAGCTCATCGCGGATTACTCCAAGGCGTTCCCCGATGACGCGGTCTTCCGCGTGGAAGCCACCGCTACTCTCGCGTGGAGGCGCGGCTCGGTGGATCAGGCTGTGGGAATTTACGACCAAAGCTTCCGCCCGCTGTGGCCGCCGGAGCTGGTGAAAGGCTACTTCGATCTTCTGAAACAGACCCATGCATTGCGGCGCTATCTGGAACTCGCCCGCGCGCAGGTCGCATCCAAACCCACCGATCTGGTTCCCGCCGCACGCATCTTCTATTACTATCAGCAGCAGGGCAATCTGGCCGCATCGCAGCGCGCGCTGCTCGAATACCGCTCGCGCAAGGACGCGCGGCACTCTCCCTGGACCACGGACGAGCTGCGCACCATTGCCCGCCTCTTTGCCGGCATCAATAACTACGACGAATCCGCCCGCGCATGGTACTCGCTCTACAGCCTGGCGAACGCCGCCGATCCGGATCGCGAAGAGGCAGTGGCCGAGATCGCCCGGCTGCTGCTTACGGCACCGGAGCAGCCGGTTCAGTTCGGCTCCGGCGATCTTTCGCTTTACCGCGACATCGCCACGCTCGATCCGTACCCCGGTTTCCTCAACGGCATTCTCTCGCTGCTGCTGAACAGCGCCACCCCGCGCTCTTCTTATGACACGGAGAATCGTGCCTCTACCGCATACTTCCATCGCGCGCGCGCTGCTGAGCTGATCAAGTTTTTCGATACGCGCTTCGCGAAATCCGAGAAGCGCCCCGAGTTGCACGCCTTGCTGATCCGCACCTATGCCACCTACGGCGATAACGACGGCTTGCTCCGCGCCGGCCGCGAATATCTCACCGCTTTCGCGAATGCGCCGGACCGTACCAGCGTAGCCACCGCCATGGCAGACGCCTACGCGCGCACTGAAAAGACCCAGCAGGAATTCGCGGTGTATGACGAGCTGCTGAAAGAGCTGGCGCAGCGCGCCGATGGCGTCCCCATCGGCGATCAGCCCGCCCCTGCCCGCTCGCCCGAATACGCACGCATCCTGGATCGCTACATCTCCCGCCTCGTTTCGCTTAAGCGGCTGGGCGACGCACTCGCGCTCATCCGGCGAGAGATTGATCGCAATCCCGACGACCCCGGCTTGTATGAGCGCCTCGCGGCCTTCCTTGAGCAGAACAAGTTGGATGCCGAAATGGAAGCCGTCTATCGAAAGGCGATGGCGCGTTTCCAGGAGCCGTCCTGGAGCCACAAGCTGGCCCGATGGTACCTGCGGCACAAGCAGAACACGCAGTTCGAGGCGCTCACGCGCGATGTGACCAGGATTTTCTCGGGCACCCAGCTGGAAGCGTATGTACGTGACGCGGCCGGGCAGAAGCTGACGCCGGTGCTGTACCGGCAAGTGAATCTTTACGCCCACCAGCGCTTCCCCAACGATCTGGTTTTCGTCAACAATCTGCTGACCGCCTACGTTCAGAAAGGCACCGCCAGCCCAACCGAGTACAACGCCCTGTTGCGCCGTTACTGGTATTACGATCCCGCTCTGCGCGAGCGCTTCTTCGAACACTTGTCAAGCACCAAGACGCTGGACTCCGAACTCGCGGCCGTCCGCGGCAGGGTGAGTCCCGCCGAACTGGCCAAAGCTAATCCGGCGGCGGCCCAGTTCGTGGCGGAAGCCGAGTCCTGGCGATCGCACTTTGAGGACGCCGCGCCGGCCTTCCGCGCGATCGCCGGGCTGTATCCCGCCGCGAGCATGAACGGCACGCGAGCCGCTTCCATTTATCGCTCGCTGGCAACTTATGATCCGCCCCATGATCTCGGCAATACGCGCATCGCTGCCGGTATCGAACAGAATCTTTCGAAATATGACCCGCGCGATCATGTTGCCGTGACGCGTTCGGGCGAGATTTACGCGGATCGCGAATTATACGCGCGCGCGCGTCCCTTCTGGAACAAGATCGCCGAGATTCAGCCCGGCAATTCCGAGGGCTACCTGGAATCCGCTACGGTCTTCTGGGATTACTTCCTGTTTGACGATGCGCTGCGCCAGCTTGCAGATGGGCGGCGCAAGCTGAAAGATCCCGCCCTGTACGCATACGAGGCCGGAGCCATCCACGAGAATCGCCGCGAGTATGCGCAAGCCATCGACGAATACGCCCGCGGCGCGCTGGCGCCCACGGCCAACGATCAGGCTCGCCAGCGGCTGCTCGCCCTGGCGCGACGCCCGCGCGACCGCGCCCGCATTGACGAGCTGAGCGCGCGCGAGACCGGCGGCGCCAGCCCCTCCATCGCCGCTGTGTCCCTGCGCGCCGATGTACTCTCCGCTCAGAGCCGCCGTCCCGAGCTCCAGCAATTCCTGGATGGACTCGCGGCGCGCGCCGGCACTTTGGAACTCGCTGAATGGACCGAGCGCTCGGCCGCGTCGAACGGCTTTGAAAAGGTGCAGCAGCACGCTTTGGAGCGCGAAGTAACGCTGAGTACCGATCCGGTGGAGCGCATGCGCAAGCGTCTGGACCTCGCCCGGTTTCTCGAAGGCCGCGGCGATACGCAGGCTGCCGGGAGCACGCTCGAAGCGCTTATTCGGGATAATCCGGCAATCCTCGGAGTAGTTCGCGCGACGATCGATTTCTACTGGCGCAACAAGCAGACCAAACAGGCAATCGATCTTCTGATCGCCGCGGCCGGCCGCGCCCAGCCGTCCTATAGGACCAGTTTCACGTTCGAAGCCGCGCGCAAATCCGCCGATTCCGGACAGTACGCCCGCGCGCGCACCCTGCTCGATGGCTTGCTTCAGACCAGTCCCTACAGCGCCGAATATCTCACCGCCTACGCCGATACTTTCGCTCGCGAAGGCAAGGACCAGGAACTGCGCGATTTCTACACGGCGAAGATCAAGGATCTGCGCGCCGCTCCGCTGGATGCGGCCGACCGCACCGAGAAGACCGCCGCACTGCGGCGTGGTCTGATCCTGGCGCTGACCCGGATGCAGGATTACACCGGCGCGATGGATCAATACATCGAGGTGATCAACCGCTATCCCGAGGATGAAGCTCTCACGCGCGAAGCCGCATTCTATGCGTCCGCGCACGGGCGCGCGCAGCAGCTGTCAGGGTATTACTCGAAGACTTCGCGCGAATCGCCGAAAGATTACCGCTGGCCCATGGTGGAAGCGCGCGTGTATACACATCTGGAGGATTTCCCGGCCGCCATCGCGGCCTGGAAACGAGCCATCGAAATCCGGCCGGATCGCGTGGATCTGTACACTTCCCGCGCGGGACTCGAAGAGCGTCTGCTGCGCTTCGATGAAGCCGCCGCGGATTACGCCAAACTGTACGAGTTGAATTATCACAATGGCCACTGGATGGAAAAAGTGGCGGAGGCGCGTGCGCGTCAGGGCAAGAATGAGGAAGCCGTGGCCGCCCTGCGAATCGCGCTGATCGAGGGCCGCCCGCAGCGCCCCGACATCTTCTTCGACATGGCGGCTCGCCTGGAAGGCTGGAATCTGCTGGCCCCCGCGCGTGAATCCGCGGAGAAGGGCGTGGCGCTAGCCGGCAGTACCCTGCTCACCGAATACGCCTCTGGAGCGCGCCAGTACGCGCACATTATGACCCGCCTTCGACTGCACGATGCGGCGTGGAAGCGTCTCTCCGCGCTGCCGCATGCCGATGAGCAGGCAGATGCCGCGTTGCGGGCCGCTCAAGCAGAGACAGGAGCGACGGTAGCGCAGTACTTCACACCCGAAGAGAAGAGCGCGTTCGCCGCCTTCCTGGCCGGCGGCCAGGCTCCCACCGTTCAGCGCATGGAGTCGCTTCTGGCGGTAGCCGCCGCGGCCCGCTTGAGCGACGTCGAGTCCGATTGGCGCTACCGCATTCTGCGCTCGAAACCAGCCGATGCGCCCGATGAGCTGGTGAAACTCGGCCAGCGCCGTCTGCGTTATGCCGAGCTCGGAACCAGACTCGAAGCGTTGTGGAAAGCCGCTCCTCCCGATACCGAGAATCGCGATACTCGTTTGCAACTGGCAGTCAACAGTTACCGGCTCGCGGGCGATGCCGCAGCCGAGCTTCGAGTTCTTACGCAACTGGACGAATCAGCCGCGCTCCCCGGCGATCAGATTCCGCGCTTCGCCGAACTGCTCAGCCAGCGCGCCGCCCAACGCCTGATCACCGTCGCCGCTTCCGACAAACAGGAAACTGTCCGTGACGGTATCGCGAATTACGTCCTGGACCACGGCGCATTCACGCGCGCTCTGGATGTGATTGCAGCGCGCGGCCGCGGGATGCCGCCGGTCTGGACGCCCGCCTATACCGGACTCACCGGCGTATGGTTCGCGAAGCCCGCGCCGCAGGTGAACGCCGCGTTTCGCGACGCGCTCGGTATCGCGACCATCGGCGATCGTCTCGGAAAATCCGTGGATCGCGATCGTCACCTCGCCGGCGATATCTGGTTTTCCTACGTCGCCGCGTACGGCGAATACCTCGGCATCGCGAAAGAAGGCGATCCCGACGATTATCTGCCCGCGCTGCTGGAAGCCTCGCCCGCACGATCCGGAGCATACTTCGAGCTGGCCGAAGTCTATCGCGGCTCAGGGCGGCTTCCGCGCGCTCAGGAAGAGTATGAGAACGCGCTCCAACTGGACGCCACGCGGGCCGACGCGCATGAGCGTCTGGCCGGAATCCTGTGGGATCGCAACCAGCACGATGCCGCCGTAGGGCAATGGAAAGCGGCCGTTGAGGCGCTCTCCACACGACAGGATCGCGGCCGCGTGCCGCCGGACTTCTGGCAGACCGCTCAGACCACGCTCCAGGCTATCGGCAAGCACAACGCTCTGGCGTCCATGCGGCCGGAGACCGACCGCTTCCTGAAGAATTACGTCCGCCGCAATGGGACCTGGCAGGTGGATCCGCTGCTGCGCGGCGCGGTGGCC
>JAYTVY010000612.1:0-8007 GCA_043743755.1 Bryobacterales bacterium
CGGCGCAGCATGCCTCGGAACATCACCGCGTGGATGGGGTGCAAGAGATACCAGTACAGCATTCCGGCCAGACCTTTGGGTTCAAATTGGGCGATTTGCCGGATCACCGTGAAAGCGCCCTCCGGTTCGACGGTGAATTCGAGCCACGCACGACCGGGCACCTTCATCTCGGCGAAGAGCCGAAGCTTGCGGGCGGGTTCAAAGGCTTCGACGCGCCAGAAATCCAGCGTGCTTCCCGGAAACGGGGTTTCGGGATCGGGCCGGCCCCGGCGCATGCCCACTCCGCCCAGCATCAGGTCGAACAGGCCTCGAATCTTCCAGAGTGCATTGCCGTAATACCAGCCAGTGCGGCCGCCAATGCGGCGGATGGCAACAAATGCGAGATCGGGAGGTCCGGCGACCCGGGCAATTTGTTCATTGACCAGCAGACTGGGGCCCGGAAGCGGGATCGCGATGGAGCGTGCAGCTTGCCGGCGCGCGTCTGACCAGCGCGTCTCCGCAAGCTCGCGATCCTCATTCGCCAGAGCGCGCTCGATAGCTCGCACGATGCCCATCGGCCTCATATCGAAGGCTGCCAGGGCCTCGGGATTGCGGACCACACTCGGATTCCGGACGCTTTCGATAAGGGAGCGTCCAATGCCCGCGTAAACGGGCGTGATGAGTGTCAGCCAGCGGCTGGACAGCGACAAACTCAGGAACGGCACGCGCACGATCCAGCGCCGCAACTTTCGCTGCCGCGCGTATTCGCGCATAATTCCCACGTAAGAGGTGGTATCGGCGCCGCCAATTTCGAAGATCAAGTGGCCCTGCGCGGGCAGCCGGACAGAGGCCGCCAGGTAATCGATGACATCCTCGATGGCGATGGGCTGCGCGGCGGTATTCACCCAGCGTGGCGTAACCATTATCGGAAGACGCTCCACCAAGGCCCGAATCATTTCAAAAGATGCGCTGCCGGAGCCAATTACCACCGAAGCCTGAAATTCGATCACAGGAATGCCGCTCGCCCGGAGCGTGTTTCCGGTCTCGGCGCGGCTGCGCATATGCGCTGAAAGCGCCGCCCCCTGCGCCAGTCCTCCGAGGTACACGATTTTCTTCACACCAGCCTGTCGCGCCGCCAGCGCGAAGTTCAGCGCGGCTTCACGCTCTTCGGTCTCGAACTCCCCGCCGCCGTTCATGGAATGGACCAGGTAGAAGGCAGTATCCACGCCGGAGAATGCGGCACCGAGAGACGCCGGGTCCAGCAAATCTCCCTGCACCAGCTCAGTTCCGGGAGCCATGCGCCAACCGAGCGCCTCCGGGTTGCGGCACAAGCATCGGACCGCCACGCCGTCCGCCTGGAGACGCCGCAAGAGGCGTCCCCCGATGTAACCCGTGGCTCCGGTGAGCAGATGCATGCAGCTCTATTTCGGCAACAGAACGGTATCGATCAAATGGATCACGCCATTCGACGCCGCGATGTCGGCCTGGATCACGTGCGCGCCGTTGACCATCACCCCGCCATGCATGGTTTTGATGGCGAGGCTCTGTCCTTCCGCGGTTTTGGCGGAGTGCATCTTCATCACATCGTGCGCGGTAACTTTTCCAGATACCACATGATAGAGCAGGATGCTCTGCAATTTTGCCTTGTTCTCCGGCTGGAGCAGGGATTCCAGGGTCCCGGGCGGCAGCTTCGCGAAGGCTTCGTCAGTGGGGGCGAACACGGTGAACGGGCCGGGACCCTTCAGCGTATCCACCAATCCCGCGGCTTTAACCGCGGCAACCAGCGTGTTTAGTTTTCCGGCAACGGCGGTATCGACGATGTCGGCCGCCGAAGCGGAAGACGCAATGATCATGGCCAAGGCGCCTGCAAGCAGAACGGGCAAGTAATTTTTCATTTCTTCTCCTTTATGCGCGGACTCCCGCGAGTTCACCATGCCAGCGGCGCTGTATGGATTTCCAGGTGAGCGCCTGATACAAGCCCGCGAGTCCCACCAGGCTATACACCACGGTGGTGAGCGCGGACGTTTCTCCGAATTTCATGCCGAACGCGAGCGCCACCAGATCCAGGTGGAATGCTCCGGCGAGACCCCAGTTCAGGGCGCCGATGATGACCAGGGCGGCGGCGGATATATCGATTTTCTTCATATTTTTGAGGGTTCCTTTCACTTCTGAAGCGGCTGGTTCTACCGGCCACAATTTGATTTTAGAGAAAATTTGTTTTACTGTAAAGAACAAGGGGAAGCAGACTTTCCTGAGCGGAAAATTCCGGCCCGAAACAGGCACTGAGAGGAAAACTAACCACGCCATGGCGTCCGATACCATTCAAGCGGGGCTCAAGAACTACGCGATTGGCAGCAAATTACGGCGGCTGCGGCTCCGCAAGAGCATGGGGCTAGTGGAGTTAGGCAAACACACCAGCCTGTCGCCCGCGCTGCTCTCGAAGCTGGAGCGGGACCTGATGTACCCCACCCTGCCCACGCTGTTGCGCATCGCCATGGTGTTCAGTGTTGGGCTGGAGTACTTTTTCAATCCGGAACCGAGGCCGGTACTCGAAATTGTGCGCAAGAAGGACCGGGTCCGTTTTCCGGATTCGCCCGATGCGCGCAATGTAGCGTACTATTTCGAGAGCCTCGACTTCGCGGTATCCAATCGAGCGCTGAATTCCTACCTGGCCGAATTCGAGCCGGTCGAGGAAAAAAACGCTCGGCCGCACGCGCATCCGGGTATCGAGTTCCTGTATGTTCTTTCGGGACGGCTGGAGTTGCGCGTGGGGGCTGACCAACACGAGTTGCTGGAGGGCGACTCCATCTACTTCGATTCCACCGTGCCCCACGGATATCGGAGGCTTGGGGCGAAACGCACCTCGGCCCTGGTGGTGACGCTGGAACTGTAGCCCCGGGCCACTTTTCAGGCGATGCGGGTGGCTATAATAACGCCTTATGAATCCGAACCAGGCACTGTGGGAGAAGGGTGACTTTACAGCAATCGCCTCATTGATGCGCGATTCCGGGGAGGCCTTTGTGAAGTCGCTGGGAATCTCGCCGCCGCTGCGAGTTTTGGATCTCGGCTGCGGAGACGGCACCACTGCGGTTCCGCTGGCTCGCCTGGGAGCCGACGTTGTGGGAATCGATATCGCCAGGAATCTGGTGGAGGCCGGGAGGAAGCGAGCTCTCGAGGCGGGTCTTAGCCGGCTGACATTTCAAGAGGGAGACGCCTGCAACTTGCAAGGAGTGGCGGACCATACTTTTGATCTGACCCTCTCGATGTTTGGAGCCATGTTCGCGCCCAAGCCTTTCGACGTAGCCAGGGAAATGGTGCGGGTTACCAAACCGGGCGGGCGCATCGTGATGGGCAACTGGATCCCGAACGATCCGACTTCGTTTGTATCGCAGGTATTGAAGATCAGCTCGGCATTTACGCCGCCGCCGCCGGAAGGCTTCATCAGTCCCATGACCTGGGGTGTGGAGACGCACATCGTGGAACGTTTTGTCCAAGCGGGAGTGCCGAAGGAGAACATCTCGATGGCGCGGGACACGTTCCGGTTTACGGCGCCCGACAAGAGCCCGGCGGAACTGATTGAATCCTTCAGGCGATTCTACGGTCCAACCATGAACGCATTTGAATCGGCGGAAAAGAGCGGGAAAGTGGAGGAACTCCACAACCAGCTGGTGGAACTAGTGAATGCGCAGAACACCAGCACGGGAGCTGGCACGTCCATGTCAGCGACCTTTATGCGCGTGACCGTCAGCCTCTGATTACGATCCGTCACTGAAGCACTGATGCTATTGCTTCGAGTGATCGGCCAGACTCGCTCCGGCTACTTTTTAATGTTCGCCGCTGCTTCCTCGGCCTCCTGCTTTCGCGCGCCCCTCAATACATCGCCGAGTGCGTAGTTGCCTTCATGACACGCATACTCTAACATCGGCTGGCTGGTAGCAGGCCATGTCATTTCGCCGGTCCATGGCCGGTCCCAGGTGTTCGGATCTTCTACCGTGAAGCGATACAAGAGCGTCCTATCGTCCATGCGCGTCAAGCGCTCGACCACGTGGAGGTTCTCCGTCGAGCCGCGGAACCGGGTCTTGGCCGTGAAATTGGTGGTGTCGATCACCAGCGTCTCCCCATCCCAGTGGCCCACGGAATCGCCCATCCAGCGGCGGATGTTCTTGGGAAGATGCTGCGCGTTCATCCGCACGATGCGTGCGTCGTGAATCATTTCGGTAACGATCAGGATCGAGTCCGGAGTTTGTACGATCTGATGCAGATCGTTGTAAAAATAGTCCGGGAGCGCGGGGGGGCCGGAAGTGGAACCGAATCCGAGCAGACAGCGCTCGCTGAGCGGGCGCTCCTCTGGATTATCGAATTCGCCCCGGCGCGTCGGCGCATTGACATCCTGGCTCTCGCCCGCGTCCGACGTCGGCAGTCCAAATGCGTTCGCCCGCCGCTTCTTCGCGGCGGCATTGAAGGGCGGCACACGGCCGTCCGGCGGGTCGATGACGATGGATGTTCGAATCTGCCCGTCGACCATGGTGTATGCCGTGCCCTGATTCAGCCACAGACGATCATAGCCCCCGACGGCGCCGCCTCCAGCCTTTTCCAGAATTTCGAAAAACGATTTTCCTCCGCTCTTATCGCCGCCGACCGGGAGGGCGGCTCGATTCGGATCCAACTTGGAAGCGTTCACGGATCTGCGAGCGGCTTCGGCTTTCTGGAGAGTCTCGGCTTGCTCCTTTGTCAGTACGGGGGGATCGCCGGGCATCCGCTCCATCGGGGTCATGGTGGCCAAGTCGTAGGTGCCCTGCAGGTCCGGATGCCCATCCGGCATGCGGCGGATGCCGGACTTTGCCGAAGTTTTCGGCGTCTGAGCCGTCACGGGGACGGCGGCCAGCGCGATGAACGCGAGCGCCATGGGAATGAAGGGATTCCGCATATTCAAACCTCCTCGATTATTTGCCAAGCGGGTGCTTCCGGTACGGGCCAAACAGAAGTTCCTCAATAAACTCGACGCACTTGAAATCCAGGATCTGGACGTTCTTTTCCTGGCGACGGTACAGCGGCATGCTAATTTTCCAGGGGCGCGTGAATACGTCCGGGTCTTCGATGGTGGCCTGGTACGCAATCACATCCGGGCTGGTGCGCGTGAACCGTTCCTCCACGCGCAGCTTGTCGCTGTGGAAATTTCCCGCACGATCGAACCACGTCTTCTCGTTCATGTCGGTGACTTTGACCACCAGGGTTTCGCCCTCCCAGTGTCCGGCGGACTGGCCCATCCACGAGTCAATGGGAGCGGGACCGGGGTCCTTCATATAGATGTTCCGCACGGCGCCGTCATACTCATAGACGAACGCGATCGCGCTGGCGCTTTGCAGAATCTGGAAGGGGTAGGGCATGTAGGTGGCGCGCGGCACGCCTGGCAGATAGCACTTGATCTCGGGATCTCGGTTTAGCCAGTCTTCCTGGTTCTTTTTCCTGGTGGCGAGCGCTTCGGGTTTATAGGGAATCTCGCCGCCTTCCACCACGCCAACGCCCGGCGGCACCGCGCCGACAGCGCCCAGGGCCAGCACCTGGGGGGCCGGCACCGGACCGTAGGGCCCCGGCCGAAGCGCCATTGCCGGACGCGCTGTGTGACCCTCGAGGTCATAATTGGCTCCACTCAGCGCCTGCCAGATTCCATTCAGATCGGGCTTACCATCGGCCCCGCGCGGCGCGCGATAAGCCTGTGCGGCCAGCGGCAGCACTCCGGCGGCCAGGATTGCCGCCAACCCGAATCTCGTTCTTAGTCCGCGGAGAACTTTGCCCATTGAATCTATCCTATTTCAAAATTCCCTGGGGTGGGCAGGGACTTCACAAGGTGGGCCAACGGGTGATGCGATCTCAGACTGGGACGGCGCTCGCCGGATTTACAACGCTGAGACTTCGGGCTTCTTGGGCGAGACGGCGGAGCAATTCCGGGTGCTGATCGATGAACTCGTCAACCGCGGCGAGAAATGGTGACGATGGGGAAGATCCCCTTCGCTTCAGGAACTCGACAAACTCCTGAACGGACTTCTGCTCCTCCGGCGAAAGCGACCGGATAACATCGGCAAGGCTTTTAGCGGCCATGGTTGGTTTCAATCGCAGTGATACCCCGCTGGAGCGTGGCTTGCGTTAGCAATCGGTACAACTCCAGAGCACCTGATCACAACGGATAGCACTGCTTAGCAGTGGCTCCCCGGCATGGATTCGAACCACGTTCTTGACAGGTTTTGCAGTTCACGTTGCCGGCCTCAACTGATTGCGAGCTTGACCAGCTTGCCGACACGGCTCAGCATTTCCACGAGTGTATCGATGGTGAACTTGGCCGTTTTTTTGTTCACCACGTCGGACACACGCGGGCGCGAGACCATCAGAATCTCCGCGGCCTCGGCCTGCTTTAAGTGATGTTTCGCGATCCAGACAGACAACTCTTCCATCAGTTGTTGCTTCAACTGCCGCGTGTCATTGATCTGTTTGCGGGACGCAGCCTGTAGGCGTTTGGCCTCGTCCGGAGTAAATCCCAGTTCCAGGAAGAGGTTCGCTCCCGGCTTGGTCACGTGGCGTATTTCGGTGTCGACTTTCATTTCTTTTCCTTCCTCGTGGTGGCCACGGCGCGATAGCGAGCCGCGGCAATAGCCTTGTCCTGTTTGCCGATCACCTGAGTCTTCTTCTGGAAGCAGTGCAGCACATAGATCGCTTCCTCGAACTTGGTGACGTTCATCAAACGATAGATGCCGCTCGCGTCCCGGATACGAATTTCTCTTGTACCGGCACCCACATCATCGAACGGCTTCCAGTCAGTCGGCTCAAGTCCGGCCTGAACCTTCCCCAACTGGAAGCCCGCTTCCTTCCGGGCGTCTCTTGGGAATGCCAGCAGATCGTCGTAGGCCGACCCTAACCAACGGGGGAAGGCTGGCAGCGGGTGACGCTGTCAACAAAACAGGCACATGGAGTTGGGGCACAAAGGTAATGGCTCCCCGGCATGGATTCGAACCACGATTCACGGCTCCAAAGGCCGCTGTCCTACCGTTAGACGACCGGGGAATGGTGCGGGAGGCTGCTGAACAGGAACTAGTTTACCATTCCGCGTACGGGGTGCCTTCGAGACTGGTCTTGTCCGAGCCGCTGCGTACGTCGAAGATGCCCGGATCGGTCTGGTTGATGGCGGTAAGGGCGTCTTCCATAATCACCTTCCACGAGTCGGACGTCCCGGTCATGGGGTCCACGGGAATCTGCCGCAGATACCCGTCGCTTACCAGATCCTGGAGGTTCTGCGGGGCCTTGGCTTTGTCGTAGGTGTACTCGTCGATGACGGTACGCAGCGTGAAGAGATTGTTCTTCAGGACGCTTTCTCGCGCGCGAGTAATCGACCGGTTGTAGACCGGAATCGCGATGCCCACCAGAATCGCGATGATCGCCATTACGATCATCAGCTCGATCAGCGTGAACCCGATCTGCCGGCGGGAGATGCGCCGCGGCCGCATTTCACCACTCGGAATAGGGTGTGCCATCTCTCGCCTTATCCGTGCTCTTGCTGTACACATCGAAAATGTTCTGGCCGCCCCAGGCCTGCGACTTGGGGTCGTCCTGGTCGCTGCGCTTGCCCCAGTCCGTCGAATTGGTCAAGGGGTCTTTGGGAATGCGCCGCAGGAACTTGATCTTCTTGTCCACCTGCCCGGCCAGCTTCACGCCTTCCACCAGCTGATCCAGGCTCTCCGGCCAGCCGTTGGTTCCGAGTTTCTCCGGACCCAGCAGCTTCAAATCGGAAGCGTCCTTATACTTGTCGACGGCCGCGCGGATCTCGCGCAGCGCGTAAAGCAGCTCGCGCTCGCGATCGCGACGGACCTTGTAGCGCGCCAGCGGAACCGACATCGCCGACAGCAGCGAGAGGATTGTGAACGCCACAATCAGCTCGATGAGCGTCAACCCTTTTTGGCGTTTTCGGTTCCGCTGGCGCGCTACAAGGTCCGTCGCGATCGCGAGCGCAAGCTGCTTTACGCGCTGCGCGAGATCCGC
>JAYTVY010000613.1:0-2533 GCA_043743755.1 Bryobacterales bacterium
AAACTGCGCGACCCGCTGGCATTGGTGGCGATGGTGCCCCCCACGCTAGCCGTAATCTCGGTTGGATCGGGCGCATAGAACTGTCCCGTGCGAGCCGCCGCTTCCTGCAGCCCCCGCAGGCTGACAGCGGCCCCGGCGAGCGCGCATCCAAGAAAAATTTCAAGGCGCTGGAACTTTTCGAGCGACAGGACCCAGCCCCCCTGTGCCACCCCCGCGCCCGTTATGCCCGTACCCGCGCCCGCAAAGGTCACCGGCACACGTTCGCGTCCGGCCCGCACCAATATCGCGGCCACCGCGGATTCATCGGCGGGCACGAAGATTTCTTCCGCGTGTCCTCTGTAGCCGGACGCGTCCACCGTGCCGCGGGTGTCCGAAAGCAGACTCAAACCTCCAGGATCACCGGCATGATCAATGGACGCCGCGAGGTCTGCTTGTTCAGGAAGCGCTTCAAGTCCGCGCGGATCTTTTCCTGCATCACGCCCCAATCGCCGCGCTCCTCGGCCGTCGAAGTTTCCAGCGTCCGCGCCACCACCTGCCGGGCCTGATTCATCAGATCGCTGCCGTCCTCCAGCGAAACAAAGCCGCGGCTCACTATCTCGGGCAGCGTCTCGTTCTTGCCGGTGAACTTGTTGATGGTGATAATCGGCAAAACGAAGCCATCTTCCGACAAATGCCGCCGGTCCCGAATAACGATGTCCTCCACGATTTCGTCCAGCGAGCCGGAATCGATGCACACGCGCCCCACCGGCACCTTCGCGCCCCGGCGCGCGCCCATGCTGTCGATTTCCAGCGTATCGCCGGTTTCGATCACAAACGTCTCCTCCAGGCCTGCCCGCCGCAGATGCTGCGCCAGCGACGCGTGCTTCGCCAGCTGGCGATATTCACCGTGCACCGGCACAAAGTAGCGCGGCCGCACCAGGTTCAGCACCAGCTTCAGCTCTTCCGAGCTCGCATGCCCCGACACGTGCACCGGCGGATTCATGCTCCCGTAAATCACCTCCGCGCCCCGCCGCGCCACGTGGTTGATCATCCGGTAGATGGCCTTTTCGTTGCCCGGAATGATCCGGGCGCTGAGCACCACCGTGTCGCCGCGCTCAATGCTCAGACTCTTGTGATTGTCCACGGCCACGCGCGACAGTGCCGACATCGGCTCGCCCTGGGTGCCTGAAACCACCACCACCGTCTTGTCCGGCGCGGTCTGCATAATGTCCTGCGGCCGCAGCAGGATATTGTCCGGGATGTGCAGCAGCCCCAGGCTATGCGAAATCTCGGTGACGCTGAGCATGCTGCGCCCCAGGAACGCCACCTTGCGGCCATGCTCGGACGCTACGTCCAGAATCTGCTGCAGCCGGTGGATGGAGGAACTGAAGCACGAGAGAATGATGCGCCGGTCCGCGCGGTAGAAAATCTCCTCGAAGCGCGGCATGATGGCGCGCTCGCTTTCGGTGTAGCCGGGGCGGTCGACGTTGGTCGAGTCGGAGAGCAACAGCAGCACGCCGCGCTTGCCGTAGGCGGCCAGCGTGTGCAGGTCAAACAGCTCGTTGTCGGTGGGCGTGGGATCCACTTTGAAATCGCCGGTATGGATCACCACCCCCATCGGCGTGGTGATCGCCAGCGCCACCGCGCTGACAATGGAATGCGTGACGTGGATGAACTCCACCGTGAACGGTCCCAGCGTGACCTTCTCGCCGGGCTTCACGCGGTGCAGCCGGGCGTCGTCCAGCATCTCGTGCTCTTCCAGCCGGCGCTCCACCAGCGCCAGCGTGAAGGCGGTTCCGTAGACCGGAATATCGATCTGGCTCAGCAGGAACGGGACCGCGCCGATGTGATCCTCATGCCCGTGCGTCAGCACCAGTCCGCGGACATGCTCGCGATTCTGTTCGAGGTAGGTAAAGTCGGGCGTGACGATGTCCACGCCCAGCAGCTCGGCGTCCGGGAACATCATCCCGGCGTCGATGACGATGATGTCGTCGCCATAGCGCAGGACCATCGAGTTCATCCCGAACTCGCCTAGCCCGCCTAGCGGAATCACTTGAAGCTTCTGATCTGCCATGAAGTTACAGAGTAACAGGTAGGGCCGCCAGTCGCGCGGTTGGACAAGCGTTTTTGGCCTATTTACATTTTGTTGAAGATTTTTCCCTCAACTTCCGATACAATGTCTGAAACCCAGATGAAAGCAGCATTCGCGCCGGTCCTCGCGATCGGTGTATTCATCAGCGTGTGCGCAGGAGCGGCAGGACCGGGATCAACCGCCGTTTCGCAGACGTCCGACCCGCGCGCGGTGGTTAACGCCCCCCAGGTAGATCGTTGGACCAAGAAGTGGCAGCAGCGCCTCGAAATGGGCGAATGGCAAGTGGCCACCCAGATTGTGCGCATCTGGGAGCTCAAACCCGACACCCTCGGCAACCTCCGCTGGAACGGCGATAACCATACCGCCACCATCAAGGTGCTGAACCCCTTGGATTACGACTTGGCGCCGGCCGACACCATCCAGGACATCGAATACACTATCCTCCACGAGCTCATCCACCTC
>JAYTVY010000614.1:0-4308 GCA_043743755.1 Bryobacterales bacterium
CACCGTCCTCGACCCCGAAACCGCGCGCGCCTGCATGCTGGCCGGCGCCGAATTCCTGGTCACTCCCAGCCTGAACCTGAAGACCATCGAAATGGCGAAACGCTATTCCAAGCCGATCTTCCCCGGCGCGCTTACGCCCACCGAGATTCTAACCGCCTGGGAAGCCGGCGCGGACGCCGTCAAGGTTTTCCCCGCGAATGCCATGGGAGGCGCAAAGTACATCAAGTCATTGCGCGGCCCGTTCCCCCATATCGAGATGATTCCCACCGGCGGCGTGAACCTCGATACCATCGGAGATTTCCTGAAAGCGGGCGCCTGCGCTTGCGGCGTCGGCAGCGAGCTGATAGACGGGTCCGGCAACCACGAGCTGTTCGAACAGCGAGCACGCCAATATTTGGCCGCAATACAAACAGCAAGAGCCGCGTAGGGCCTACACCACAAACCCGGCCCGGTACCTCCGCGTCAACAGCGCGTCCGCCTCCGAATCCCCCACAAACTTCTCCGCCACTGGGTCAAACGTCAACTGCCGCCCGAGCCGGTAAGAAATATTTCCCAAGTGCGCCAGCCCAGATGCCAGATGCGCAGTCTCCACCGGCCCGTTCTGGTCCGCCGTCTTCCTGCTCCTCACGGCCTTGATGAAATTAGCGAAGTGATTTCCTCCAGCCTTGCGCGCCGGCCCCTTCTCGCGCTTCTGCCCGAGGAAAATCTCGTACTTGTCGTACCCGTTGATGACCATGTAGCCTTCCGACCCGTAAAAGAGATTCCCCACGCCGGCGCCATCTTCGTTATTGGTGCACCAGGGCCGCACTTCGAACTCGATGAGCTTTTTCTCGTCCGGATAAAGGTAGGTGGACGACAGCGTCTCCGGCGTTTCCTTATCGTCATCGAACAGGAACTTGCCGCCCATGGCCGTCACTTTGCTGGGGAACTTGTCCACGCCCAGTCCCCACATGCACATGTCGGTTTCATGGATGCCCTGATTGCCCACGTCGCCATTCCCGTAATCCCAGTGCCAGTGCCAGTTGTAGTGGACCAGACGACGCGTGAAGTTGCGAGTCTGCGCGGGCCCCTGCCAGAGATCCCAGTTTAAATACGACGGTGTGGGCTCGTCCGGTTTGTGTCCGATGGACGGCCGCCAGCGATACACCAGTCCGCGCGCCATGTAAACATTCCCAATGACGCCTTTGCGCAAGTGCGCGACGGCTTCCTGAATCGCTTCCGAGCTGCGCAATTGAACTCCGTGCTGCACAATGCGGTTGTACTTGTGCGCGGCTTCCACCATCTTCCGGCCTTCGTAAATATTGTGCGCGCCGGGCTTCTCCACGTAAACGTCCTTGCCCGCCTGGCACGCCATGATGGCCGCCAGCGCATGCCAGTGGTTGGGCGTCGCGATGCTAACGGCGTCGATGGACTTGTTCTCGAACACGCGCCGCAGATCGCCCTCAGTGGCTACTTTGCGCCCGTATTCGGTCTCGAACTGGCCGGCGCGTTCCGCCAGAACTTTGCTGTCGACGTCGCATAACATGGCGACCTCGGCGTCGTCGAGGCCCTGGAAGCCCCGGATATGATCCTTGCCGCGCCCGTTCACTCCGATCACGGCTACGCGGATACGGTCGCTGGCGGCGGCTTTGCCGGGCTGGACCTGAGTCATGGCCGCGGCTCCGGCGCTCATCAAAAAGGTGCGTCTGCTGTTCATGGTGCTGCGCTCCAATCGCTACGAGAATAGCTTATCGAAAATGTCGCGTGTGCGCCCGCGAATCTGGGTTAGCACACTCTCCAGCGCCTGCTGGCTCAAATGCTCCGGAGTCCAGCGGCGCACCAGTTCGGTGAGCGCTTCCAGCTGCGTCTCGGAACTGGGCAGGTTCCCTTCGGTATGTCCCGAGTAAATCCGCAGCCCGTGATCCACCGCCCGGTAAAACGTCGCCGCGTCGCGCAGAAACTCGGCATCCGCGCGCTCTAGATGTCCCATCTTCTCGATGATGTCGATCCGCGCCGGCGTGTTCAGCACGGCATAAAAAATCCCCGCGCTCTTCAACCGCAGATACAGCAGCGCGAAGTCGATATCGTAAAACCCGCCCTCGGCGGCCTTCAACGGATTCTCCGAGCCGTGCTCGCGCTCCAGACGCAGCCGCATCTGGCGCAGATCTTTCTTGGAGCGCCCGCTCTGCCCGTAATGCCGCCAGTCCACTTGCTGCAATTCGGTGAGAAAAGGGGTGGCGCGTTCCATTCCTCCGGCCACCGCGCGGGCTTTCATATACGAAATGCCCTCCCAAGCCTCCGCCGACCGCGAGAAATATTCTTTGTACGAACTCTCGGACTGCACCAGCGATCCCGCCGCCCCGTTGGGCCGCAGCCGCGTGTCCACCGCGAACATGACACCGTCGGAAGTGTACGCCGTCAGCAGATCGATCATGCGTCCGGCCACCTTGGTCCAGAACAAATGCTCGGATGCGTCCTCGTCGGGCAGAATGAAAACGAGATCGGCGTCCGACGCCAGATCGAATTCGCGCAAGCCCAGCCGTCCCAACGCAATCACCATCATCTGGGCCTTGGCCGGATAGCCCGCTTGAGCCGGCGGATGCGCGGACACGGTCTGGTCCACGGCCATGCGGTAGGCCGCGCCCAGGGCCCAATCCGCCAGAGCGGAGGTAGCTTCCAGCGTTTCGAAAATCGGCACGCTGAGGCACATGCTGGCGGCCTGGATGCGGAACATCTCGCGCCGGAACAGCCTCCGCAGATCGGAGACATCGTCCAACAGCGGCCCCAGCGCCGCATACGAAGGCTCCTCATGCAGTCGCGAGGCCTCATCCAGCAGCTCCGGGGTCCGGATCAGCTCGTCCGAGAAATGCGGGCTGTGTTCGAAGATGTCCAGAATATGGCGCGCGAGTGCTTCGCTTTGATCCAACAGCGCCAGCCAGCGTGGATTTGGAATCACTTTCTCTAGAAAGTGCAGGAACGCGCGCGAGCCTCGCCGCGCCGGCCTCGCAACCAACACCGCCAGACGCGGCGCGGACTGATCCAAAAACCGGACCAGATTGGTGGACGCGGACCCGGGCCCATCCACGTGGTGCGGCTCCGCGATCACGGGCGGCGAAATGCTGTAATGGACCGGCTGCTGGGCGTGGACCGCACGGTGATAAACGTCTTGCACCGCGTCCAGATGAGCATGCAATTCGCGCAGCAGACTGTGTCCGGACGGCGCGCGGCCGATCTGCGGCGCAGGCATTTTCGCCGCCAGCAGGTCGAGTTCGGCTGGATCGGTGGGCAGCGTGTGAGTCTGCCGGTCATCCGCGAACTGCAGCCGGTGCTCGAGATTCCGCAAGAAGCGATACGCGGCCACCAGCCGGCCGTATTCCATTTCCGACAACAGATCCTTGTCGCTCAGCCGCGCCAACGCCAGCAGCGTTCCTCCGTGCCGTACCCAGGGAACGCGCCCGCCGTGCAGCCGCTGCAGGCACTGCACCAGAAATTCAATATCGCGGATTCCACCCGGCGCCAGCTTCACGTCAAACGCCGCCGCTTTGGGACCGCGCCGCTTCCCCAGCTTTTCTCCGATGCGCTCACGCGTCAGCGACACTGCTTCCACCGCCGAGAAGTCCAAAGTGGTGGAATAAATCAGCGGCTCCACTGAATCCAGAAGCTCGCGCGCGGCATCGCGGTCACCGGCGGCCGCGCGCGCCTTGATCAGCATCTGCAGCTCCCAGTCGCGCCCGCGGTTTTGATAATAACGCCGCGCGCCTTCGAGCGAAATACAAATCTCGCCCAGGCTGCCATCCGGCCGCAGACGCAGATCCACGCGATAGCACAGCCCCTCCGAGGTGTAAGTGGAAAGCAGCTCGGTATGCCGGTTGGCCACTTTCTTGTAAAACTCTTTGTTCGAAATGGGAGCCGGACCGTCGGTTTCGCCGTTGGCCGTGTACACGAACATCAGATCCACGTCCGAGCTGTAGTTGAGCTCGCGACCGCCCAGCTTGCCCAGCGCGATCACGGCCATGCCGCACTCGCCCTCGCGCCCGGATTCATCCCGATACCGCGGGGTGCCGTGCCGCGCGATCAGCTCGGATCGAATCTGCCGGTAAGTGACGTCCAGAATGGCGTCGGCCAGGTTCGAAAGCTCTTCCGTTATTTCCGCCAGCGTTCCGAAGCCCAGGACGTCCCGCAGCAAAACACGGAGTATCTGCTGCCGTCTAAACAGCGCCAGCGCCAGCGCGTCCCGCGGGCCTTCGGCGGTGAGCCGCCCGGCATATTCCTCCGATGAAATCACGCGATCCAGATCGCGAATTTGCTCCACCCACTGCGGATTCTGGA
>JAYTVY010000615.1:0-6011 GCA_043743755.1 Bryobacterales bacterium
GGCGAGCTCGAAGGCGGCCAGATCGACGAAATTATGTTCGAGGGTTACGGGCCCGGCGGCGCGGCCGTCATGGTCCTGGTGGCCACCGATAACCGCAACCGCACCGTGAGCGAAATCCGGCATGCGTTCTCCAAGAACGGCGGCAACCTTGGCGAGCAGGGCAGCGTGGCCTGGATGTTTGAGCGCAAGAGCCAGATCGTTATCGAAAGCGACAAGGCCGAAGAGGACCAGTTGATGACACTGGTGCTGGACGCGGGCGCCGAGGACCTGCGCAACGACGGCGACAGCTGGGAAGTCATCTCCGCGCCGGAATCGCACGATGCCGTCCTCCAGGCGCTGGTGAAAGCCGGCATTCCCACCGTCTCCGCGGAAATTGGCATGGTTCCCAAGAACCTGATCAAGCTGGAAGGCAAGAATGCATCCGGCATGCTGCGTTTGAGCGAAGTGCTGGAGGATCAGGACGACGTGCAGAACGTGTACTCCAATTTCGATATCGATGAGAAGGAGCTGGAGGCGCTGGCCTAGGCGCCCGGCATGCGCATTCTGGGCATTGACTGCGGCATCCAGACCACCGGCTACGGGCTGATCGAAAGCGACGGCCGGGCGCACCGGATGGTCGCAGCCGGAATTATTTCCACCAGCCCGCGCGATCGGCTGGAGGTCCGGCTGCTGCGAATTATGGAGGGCCTGCGCGGCGTGATCCTGGCCCACGCCCCCGAAGCCGCCGCCGTGGAGGAAGTGTTTTACGCCCAGAACGTAAAAACCGCGCTGGTGCTGTCCCACTCGCGCGGAGTGGTGCTGCTCGCGCTGGCCGAAGCGGGTCTTTCGGTAGGTGAATATTCGCCGCTGGCCATCAAGACCAGCGTGGTAGGCTACGGACGCGCGGAAAAGCATCAGGTGAAGAAAATGGTCCATTCGCTGCTGGCTCTGCGCGACGAGATTGAATCGGAGGATGCTTGCGACGCCATCGCCGTGGCCATCTGCCACGCCACGCACGTCTCCACGCGCTTGCGCATGGGGGCGGCTCGATGAGAGCGCTGGCGCTCGCGCTCGCTGCCGCCGGCCTCCTCTCTGCCGGCGATGCGCGCGTGTTCTTCTCGAAATATTTCAAGGGCAGCCGGCCCGAATATGTCGCCATCACCGTGGAGCGTTCCGGTCAAACCTCATACAAGGAATCCGCCGGCGAAGAGCCTATGGTCATGCGCATGACCGAAGCCGACACCCGCGAGATTTTCGATCTCGCCGAGAAGCTCGGCCGCTTTCAGCATCCCGTCGAAAGCGGACTCAAGGTAGCCCACATGGGCGTCAAGACTTTCCGCTGGGAGGATGGGCCGGACAAACACGAAGTCCAGTTCAATTACTCCGAGGATCCGGACGCCAAGGCGCTCGCGGATTGTTTCGAGAAAATCTCCGAATCCGAACAGATTCGCATCGACCTGGAGCGCACTGTCCGGTTCGACAAACTGGGCGTGCACGAATCGGTGCGCCAGCTGGAAGTCGCCTGGGACCGCAAGCGGCTGGTGGCGCTCCAGCAGTTCCTGCCGATGCTGGACCGAGTGGCGAAAAACGAGGGGTTTCTGCACATGGCCCGCGAGCGTGCCGCCCGGCTGGCCGAGACATTCCGAAAACTGGACGTGGAGGCGAGTAAGTGAGACGGATCGGCGGTATCCTGGCGCTTTTGTGCGCGCCTCTGTTCGCTCAGGACCTTTCTCCCGAAGAGCGGCAGAGCTTGCAGCAGGCCCTCTCGGAAGCGGGCGCCAGCAGCGTGGAATTCGTGCGCGCCATCGAAGGCCACTTGGCGAAGTATCCGCAGTCCCCGCAGCGCGGGTCGCTCGAGCGCGCCCTGATCAAGGCCGCCATCGATTCCAAGGACGAGCCGCGCATCATCAAGTACGGCGAGCGCGTGCTTCCCACGGCGCCGGACGACCCGCAAATTCTCGAGCGCGTTACCGTGGCGCTGCTGCGCACCGGCGAGAAGGAAAACGTCCAGCGCGCTCTCAAGTATGCCGAGCATTTCGAGCACGTACTGGCCGCCCTCTATGCCGACAAAGGCGCCACCGGCCGCGATGAGGTCAAGCGCCGCGACGAAGCCGACCGCGGCAAAGCCCGCGCTCTGGTGCTCGAAGCCCGCGCCCACGGATTGCTGGATGAAAACGAGAAAGCCATCGCGCTGGCCAAGAAGAGTTACGAAGTTTATCCCAGCGTGGAAGCGGGACGCGAAGCGTCGCGCTGGCTGTCCAAGGGCGGGAAAGAAGCCGAGGCCATCGAGTATCTCGCCAACGCATTTTCCATCTCCGAGATGAAGGCCACCGAAGCGGATTCGGTCAAGGATCGTGCGCGGCTCGGCGAGCTGTACTCAAAACTCAAGGGCACGCAAGTCGGCCTGGGCGACATGCTTCTCGACGCCTATGACCGGACCGTGGCCCAGATCGGATCGCGCCGGGCGAAACTGCGCGCGCTCGATCCCAATCTGAACGCCAAGAATCCCATGGATTTCACCCTGACTTCGCCCGCCGGCGAAAAGCTGGCGCTGGCCTCGCTGCGCGGCAAGGTAGTCGTGATGGATTTCTGGGCTACCTGGTGCGGCCCCTGCCGCGGGCAGCATCCACTCTATGAAAAAGTGATGGAGCGCTTCAAGGATCGCGCCGACGTCGTGTTCTTATTCGTGGATACCGATGAAGATCGCAGCCAGGTAAAGCCGTTCCTCGACGCGCAGGGCTGGACCGGAAAAGTGTTCTTCGATGACGGCTTGCAAAACCTGCTTCAGGTGTCTTCCATTCCCACTACGCTCATCTTCAGCAAAGAGGGCGTGATGGTGGACCAGATGATCGGCTTCTTGCCCGAGCGCTTCGTCGACATGCTCAGCGAACGCATCCAGGACGCGCTGGGCGTGCGTGTCAAGGAGACCCCCAAGGGCATGGAGGTCATCAAGCAGTGAATGCTCCGTTCAAGCGCGTAACCTGGATCGTGCTGGACAGCGTGGGCATCGGCGAGATGCCGGACGCCGCCGCGTACGGTGACGTGGGCAGTGACACCCTGGGAAATATCGCACGGCTGCGAACGTTGAGCCTGCCCAACTTGGCCAACCTGGGACTGGGAAATATCAAGCCGCTTCCGCACATAGGCCCCGTGGAACATCCGCGAGCAGCGTATGGCCGCTGCGCCTTGGCCTCGCCCGGCAAGGACACCACCACCGGACACTGGGAGATGGCCGGAATTCATCTTGAAAAGCCCTTCCCGGTGTACCCGCGCGGCTTTCCTCCCGCGATCATGGATGAATTCGAGAGCCGCATCGGACGAAAATCGCTGGGGAACAAGGCCGCTTCCGGCACCGAGATCATCCAGGAACTGGGCGAGGAGCACATGCGCACGGGGTCGCCCATCGTGTACACGTCCGCCGACAGTGTGTTCCAGGTGGCCGCGCATGAAGAGGTAATCCCGCTCTGGGAACTCTACAAGATTTGCGAAACTGCGCGAGCTCTGCTGTGCGGGCCGTATGAAGTGGGCCGCGTGATTGCGCGCCCGTTCGCTGGAAGTCCTGGAGCGTTTGCGCGCACCACGAATCGCAAGGACTTCGCCGTCCCGCCGCCCAAAGGCATGCTGCTCGATCAGTTGGACGCCCGCGGCGTGAACGTGTTCAGCGTCGGCAAAATATTCGACGTCTTCCTGGGCCGCGGCATCCGCGAGTATGAGAAAACCAAGAGCAATGCCGATGGCATGCACAAGACCGTGGAAGCGCTGGACTCCGTCGATCGCGGTCTGATTTTCGTGAATCTGGTCGACTTCGATCAGCTTTACGGGCATCGCAATGATGTTGAGGGTTACGCCCGCGCCTTGGAAGAAGTGGACGCGTGGCTGCCCGGGTTCATAGCCAAGCTGACGCGGGACGATCTGCTGATTCTCACGGCCGACCATGGCTGCGATCCCACCACTCCGTCCACCGATCACAGCCGCGAGTATGTCCCCGTGCTGGCCTGGAATTCGCGCCGCGAAGAAGGCGTCAATCTCGGCATCCGCGCCTCGCTCTCGGACATCGGCCAGACCGTGGCCGAGAACTTCGGCGCGCGCATCTCGCAAGGCGAGAGCTTTCTGGGAGCCGTCGCATGAGGCGTCCGGTGATGGCGGGCAACTGGAAAATGTACAAGAACGCGGCCGAGACCAACGTGTTCTTCGAAAAATTTCGTCCCTTGGCGGCGGCTTCCACGCATTGCGATGTCGTAATCTGTCCGCCGTTTGTGAACCTGCCCGCCGCCTGCGCCGCGGCCCGCGGCACCCGCATTGAGATCGGCGGCCAGAACATGTTCTGGGAAAAAGAAGGCGCATACACCGGCGAAATCTCGGGCAGCATGCTGAAATCCGCCGGCTGCCAGTGGGTCTTGATCGCGCATAGCGAGCGCCGCCAGTATTTCGGCGAAACTGACGAAAGCGCCGCCAAAAAAATCACGGCTGCCCTGGATGCGGACCTCTCACCGGTTTATTGCGTCGGCGAATCGCTTCAGGAGCGCGAGGCGGGCAGCTGCTTTGAAGTACTTACCCGGCACGTGCACAGCGGATTGGCGAAACTCACCCCTCAGCAGTTCACTCGCCTGGTGCTCGCATACGAGCCCGTTTGGGCAATCGGCACCGGCAAAGTGGCCACCCCCGATCTTGCCGCCGAGGCGCATCGCTTTATCCGCGATCAAATCAAAACTCTCTTTGGCCCGGAAGCCGCGGCCGCCTGCCGGATCCTCTATGGCGGCAGCGTAAAGCCGGACAACATCCGCGGCCTGATGGCCCAGCCCGAAATCGATGGAGCGCTGGTGGGCGGCGCGAGCTTAGACCCGGTCTCGTTCGCGTCCATTGTAAATTTCTAACAGTCCGGCAAAAGGAACGTCTACTGATATGATGCGCTGGTTCTTAATTCTGCTCGCTACCCTGACAACTCTCCTTGGAGAGACCACTCCGCTCTCGCCCGATTTGAAAAAGATCGTCGAGCTGGCGCAAGCCGCGCCTCCCGAGTTTGCCGCTCAAGCCCTGCTGCGAGTGGCCGATTCGCAGCGCGCCGGAACGCGTGAGAAGCAGATCGAGCTCATCGAGCAGGCCTTCCGCCAGGCCTCCGGCGCGCGCTGGCCGATTAAGCTGCATGGCCTCGCGGGCACGCTGGTGGATACGCGCACGGGCTCGCTGGATCGCGCCTATGCGCTCGCACTCGATAAGCTGTCGCTCCAGTCCGCCGCCGTAAGCGCCATGGTGGCGCGCGATCCGGCGAAGGCCCGCGAGATGCTGAGCCAGATCGCGCTGCCGGAATTCCCCGCGCTCAACTGCGACGATTCACTGGTTCCCGATCCCACCGTTTTCTACACCGCCGTGGCGCAGGTGGCGAATGCTTCGTTCAGTCCGGAGGAGCGCCGCAAAGGCGAACATGTTTCGCTGCTGCTGTCATACCTCGCGAAAGCAACTTCCCCGATGCAGCTTCCAGGCCTGGCCATCGCCATGAAGGAGATCACGGCGACCGGTCCTGAGCGCGAAATTCTGCTCACTAAATTCAATGGCGTCCTCGAGAATATGGGCGGCGACGAGCGCTCTTTCTGGGCCTCCACGCCCACCTTGCGGCGTCTGATCGCGCCCGAGATGGAAGCGTCCTTCGCCAAGTACGCCACGAAGCATCCGCCCAAGGACGCTTGCGACGGCGGCATTCCCATGGCGGACGTATTGGTTGGTTCGGAGGCCCCCAAAGTGGCCGGCGGACCTACCGTCGTACACTATTGGGAGTCCGATGCGGCCAAGCGAGTGCTCGAAGGCGCCAAGGTTCTGCGCCAGCGCGATAACGGCGCCATGCGGCCCGATGCCGAGCGATTGACGCCCGAATGGCAGGCGCTGCTGGCCGATTTCCGCAAGCAGCTGGATGCATGGTCCTCCAGTTCCGAGAAATCCGAGGCCGACTACTTTCATCAGAAGAGCATTGTGTTTCAGGCGCTGGTGGAACTGGTGCCCGCCGGACCTCAGCGCGACAAAACGCTGCAGGAGTTTAT
>JAYTVY010000616.1:0-4509 GCA_043743755.1 Bryobacterales bacterium
GGGAAGCATTTGCGTTACGATCTCCGTGGAATAGTTCTTGTTGATGTCCATCGACGGTCCGAGAAGACTGATGCACATCTTCACGTTGATGTCGGGAACCTCGATTAGCCAAAGAGTGATCCATCGTCGCTGTTCTTTAGCGTTCTTGCCCAGCGGGTCGCTCTCGAGTGACCGGGCGATCTCTACGGCCTTTGCTCTTTCTTCCGGCGTGGATCCTTTTCGAGCTTGAGTTTGCGCTTGCGCTACCACGAGCGTAAGGGCGAGGGCCGTCGTTCCTGCCAGGAACGGCTTGAGCATTACGGAATTAAGCATCTCAAATTTCCCAAGCAGACGCAAACGGGAAAGCGGCTAACCTTTTTCACGGTATCCGATCTACACAAGAGCTAACTGCTCCTCGGTTGGCTCCGCTCAACAATACCAGGGCTCGTCCATATACGGAATCGCCGCCCTCGGTATCAAATCGAAATTCTCGCGCAGCGGCACATCTTCCACCAGTGACCAAAACCGGCGAAACAGCTCGCGGCGAGGAGCCGTCCCCGCGGCGATCCGCATCGCGGCAGCCGCCATCCGGTCTACCTCGGGATCGGGATGCACCCAGCGATGCAGCAGCGCCTCCTCGTCATAGCCCGTCACCACCGGCGCAATATCGGACAGCTCCAGCATCAGCGACCCCGCCGGGATCAACAGCCGCAGCGCGAGTTGGATCGGACTGACAGTCTCCACCAGATCCAGGTTCAGCAACACCTCCAGCAGATCGCGATAGCTCTCCCGCGTGGTCCACGGCATGAACGGGATGAACGTCGGCGCGATGGTCAACCCGGCGGCGCGAAAGTCCTCCACTGTAGCGATGAAGTCCGCTCGCGTATGCCCCTTCTCCAGCTTGCGCAGCACTTCATCATCCACCGATTCCACCGCACTGGTAACGAACAAACAACCGGTTTCCTTCAGAACCGGCAACAGCTCGCGATGGTTCCGGAGATGCTCGATCTTGATGGTGGCGTCATACGTCACGCGCGGAAATTCGAGATGCAGCGCCTCCACAATGCGCTGCGCATGCGTCGGACCGTTCCAGAAATCGGGATCGCCGAAACTGATGTGCTCCGCTCCCGCGGCTACCTGGCGCCGGATATCTTCCAGCACTACCTCGTGCCGCACCACGCGGAATCGCCCGTCGTACACCGGAACCACCGGACAATGCCGGCAGCGATGCTTGCAGCCCCGGCTCGCTTCCGTGTACCCCGCCACTTTCGATGATCCGTTGATGCGCAGCCTGGCGTAGCGCTCCAGCCCTGGCAGTCCGGAGCGGTCCGGCGCGCGAAAATCCAGGCGCTCCAGTGACACCAGCGGCTCCGTCCGCGGACCCACGAGGCCGCCTTCCAGCCTGTTCACAAGACTCAACAACCCGCCTTCGAATTCGCCGCCCAAAATAGTCTCCGCGCCCTGTTTGCGCAGCCAGTCCGCGTTCAACGGCGCATACAACCCGAAACAGCACACGTGCGCCGCTGGATTCAGCTCCTTCACTTTGCGCAACACCGGTCCCGCCAGCCGCGTCGCCGTATGCATCGGAAGATAAAACGCCACCAGTCGCGCGCCGCGCACCTTATCCGGAGAAAGCTTCTCGATACTCAGATCCGCGCAGATTACTTCGTGCCCCTCCAGCCATGCCGCGGGCGACGCCAGCCCGAATGGCTGCCGTCCCAGCTCATACATCGAGATCAAGAGGATCTTCATCCGGCCGCCCGCTCCACCCTGTAAATATCGTGCAGCCGCACCAGCCCCAGCCACTTCCCCGCGCCATCCACCACCGGCAGCACCGAAATCTGCGACGGCCGGTCTTCCATCCGCCGCAGCGCTTCCAGCAGTTTCGCCTCCGGACCAATCGTCGCGGGACTCCGGGTCATCACGTCGCACGCGCGCAGACTTCGGATATCGTCGTGCGCCTCCAGCGCGCGGCGCAGATCGCCATCGGTAATCAACCCCAGCAGCGCTCCATCTTGCGACACCACGCATGCCGCGCCCAGTGGGAAGCGCGTCATTGCGATCACCACCTGCTTTACGGGCGTATCCTCGGCCGCCGAGCCCACTTCGCCGCACCCGTGCATCGCCTCGGCCACCGTCAAGTTCAAATTGCGCGCCAGTTGGCCTGCCGGATGCAGCTCGCCGAAGCGCTCGGCTGTGAATCCGCGCGCTTGCATCAGCGCAATAGCCAGCGCATGTCCAACTGACAGCGCCACTATGCTGCTGGCGGTGGGCAGCAGGCTGTCCGGATCCGATTCGCGGCGCACCGATGCGTCCAGCACCACATCCATCTGGGCCGCCAGCGGTCCGGCCGGATTTCCCAGTATCCCGATCAGCGGCGAAGGCAGGCTCCGCAGCGAATGCGCTATCCGCAGCAGCTCCCCCGTGCTTCCGCTCTTCGATACGAACAGCGTCGGATCCCCCGGCGCGTAAATCCCCAGATCGCCGTGCAGAGCTTCCACCGGATGCAAAAACACCGCGCGAATCCCGATGCTGCAGAGTGTCGCGGCGATCTTTCGCGCCACGTGCCCGGACTTTCCCACACCCATCACTACCAGGTTGCCGCCGTGCCCCGCGATCAGCCTCACCGCTTCCACCAGGCTGGCGTCCATCCGCTCGGCGGCGCTCGCGATGGCGCCGGATTCCACGCGCATGGCTTCGCGCGCGGCTTCCAGCCACACCGATTCGCGTCCGTCCGGGCTCATGCTTCCGAGTGTATTCCATCGGCCCGTTCTACCTGGCTACCATGAAGAGTGTCCCGGTACGCGGCCATTGACGTTGGAAGCAATTCGGTCCGCATGCTCGCCGCCGAGGTCTCTCCCGGCGGCAAGACGCAGGTGCTGGCCGAAGACCGGCAGGTTACCCGCCTGGGCGCGGGCGTATTTCAGAACGGCCGTATCTCCAAAGACGCATTAGCGTTCGTCTGCGACAACCTCGCGCGCATGGCCCATACCTACAAGCAGCTGGATGTAATCGGTGTCCGCGCCGTGGCCACCAGCGCGGTGCGCGACGCCCAAAACCAGCGCGAATTCCTCGAGCGCGCCTCCGCCGCTATTCAGGCCCCGGTCGAGATCATTTCGGGCCTGGAAGAGGCGCGCCTGATCCACCTGGGGGTCCAGGCGCGCTGGCCGCAAAACGGAAAACGCGTTCTCATGATCGATGTCGGCGGCGGCAGCGCCGAGGTCATCCTCAGCGAAAACGGCGTGCTGCGCGAAGCCTTCTCCAAACCTCTCGGCGCGGTACGGCTCACCGAAGTTTTTATCAAGTCCGATCCCGCGGATCCCGTGGAGCTCCATCGCATGTTCGATTACATCGATGAAAAGCTAGCCACGCCTGCCCGCCGCATCGGACACGGCGATTTCACGCGCGCGATCGCCACCTCCGCCACCGCCGGAGCCATCGTCTGCGCCGTCAATCGTATTCCCCGCGCGCGCCGCGACCGCGCGGACCGCCTCCGCGCCACCGCCTCGCAGATTCGCAAGCTCTATGAACATCTCCGGTCCGCAAATACCGCCGGACGCGGCAAGGTAACCGGTATCGGCCCACGGCGCGCCGATATCATCGTCGCGGGCGCCGCTGTCTTCCTCCGCGCTCTGCAGATTTTCCAGCAATCCACCATTCACTACTCACTGGCCGGCGTCCGCGACGGCATTATCGCCGACCTCGCCGCACGCGGCGTGGGCCGCGAGCTCTCCCAGCTCAGCCGCGAACAGCGCCGCGTGGTGGAACAAATGGCCCGGCGTTACGGCGTCCAAGTGGAACACGCGCGGAATGTAGCCGGCCTCGCCCATCATCTCTTCGAGGGCCTTCAACCGCTCCACAAGCTGCCCCCCGCGCTGGGAAAGCTGTTGCAGGCCGCCGCGTACCTTCACGACATAGGCCATTTCGTCAGTGACACCGGACACCACAAGCACTCGCACTATTTAGTGGCGAATTCCGACTTGCCCGGCTTCACGGATCGCGAGCGCCGCTTCGTGGCGCTGCTGTGCCGCTATCATAGGAAGTCGATGCCCGCTGCCCGCCACGCCCCCTTTCAGGCCTTCGATGCCGATTCGCGCCGCGCCGTCACCCTGCTGGCTCCGCTGCTGCGGCTCGCCGACAGCCTGGACCGCAGTCATGACCAGCGCATCCGTGACGTGCAAGTAGAGCTGCGCAACGGCTCCGTTCAAGTGATGCTCGAATCCAAAGCCAACACCGATCTGGACGCTTGGGCCGCCGAGCGCACCGGAGACGCGTTTCAAGAAGCCTATCAGCTTCAGCTCGCTGTCTCCCGGGTGAAAACGTGAAGGAAGCCCCTCCCATCCGCGATTTCGCCGTACAGCAGGTCAACCGCTTGCTGTCGAACCTGGCCTTCGAGACGCATCGCAATATCCGCACCCGCGAACCCGAGGCCATTCATGACCTGCGCGTAGCCATTCGCCGCTTTGACGAATCTCTGCGCCTCTTTCCGGATTTTTTCCCGCACTGGGAAATCAAGAAAATTCGCAAACG
>JAYTVY010000617.1:0-2172 GCA_043743755.1 Bryobacterales bacterium
CCGTTGAGCGGAAGATCGTTGATGCGCTTCTCGTCGATCACTTGCGCCACACCGGTTTCGCGCATCTCCACCATCTGCGTGCTGGCCGTTACTTCCACTTTCTCGGACATAGAGCCGAGCTGCAGCGCTACATTAATCTGCACGCTGTTGCCCACCTGCAGCACGATGCCGGATTGCACATAGTTCTTGAATCCCGTGGCCTTCACTTCCAGCGTGTAGCCGCTCACCGGAAGATTGGGCAGCACGAAGCGGCCGGAGTTGTCGGTGGTGGCGGAGCGGACCTGCTGTTTGTCCGTCTCCGTGATCACAACCTGGGCCCCCACCACGACGCTTCCGCTGGCGTCGGAAACCGTGCCGGTGACTTCAGCGACGGCGACTGCCTGGGCGCGCGCCGGCGACGGCAGAACGCTCAGGACCAGAATCAAAAGTGAAAAGGATATGCCGGCGAGACGCGGCTTCGAAACTTGCATATAGATCTCCTCCAAGCAGCCTGGCTTCGAGATGTATACCACCCCTGCAAATGCGCCGCGAACCGGGCGCACTAATACTGTTCGTTCCCGATGAGAAGATGTTAGCGGTAAAGGAAAAATCTGTCCAATAGATTTATTCGCTACTTATGATCGGTATTTCCGATCCTTGGCCGTTAGCGCCTTTACCAGCGTGGCCGCCAGTTCCCGGATGGTATTCGGCAGAATCTCGGCATCCAAAGCCGCCAGGCCCATCTCCCTCGCAAGCGGCTTGCCTTTCACGCGCATCACCCGCAGCTCCTCGGCATGGCCCGGCACCTTAACCCCGCAACGGGGCAGGATGGACGCTCCCAGCCCGGCCCGGACCAGGCTCTTGATGGCCTCGATGTTCTCCACCTCCATGGTCACCCTGGGCGCCACCCCCAGCGATTCGAAGTACCGGTCAATCAGATTTTGCATGGCCGTGTGCTTCTCGTAGAGGATGAAACGCAGGCCGCCCAGATCCGCTGGATCGAGCGTGCTCTTTCGGGCCAGGGGATGCTCCCGGTTCAGCACAACAACCAGTTCTTCACTGCCTAGCGGCGTCATGGTCAGGCCTGGATGCGGCGTGGCCGGCGACATGACAATCGCGAGATCGAGGTTCTGCGATTTCAGCGAATCCAGCAGAAACTCGGTGGTGCCCGCCAGCACGATCAGCTCGATCTCGGGGAACCGGCGTTTGTAATCGCCCAGCACGTTCGGCAGCCGGTAGGTGAGTGTGGTGGCGCCCACGCCCAGGCGAACCGTCCCGCGCTTCATAGCGTTCAAATCCCGGATGGCCATCTCCGCGTTCTTCAAGTCGCGGAAGATTCGTTCCGCATACTGCAGCAGTAACGCGCCCGCCTCGGTGACCAGCACGCGCTTGCCCACGCGCAGGAACAGCGGACAATCGAGCTCCGCTTCCAGTTGCTTGATGTGCTGGCTAACGGTGGATTGCGACAGGTGCAGCTGCTCGCTGGCCCGCGTGAAGCCTCCCGTCTTGGCGGCGGCCTCAAACACTCGAAGCTGGTGCAGATCCATGGCGGAGACTCAACTCCGGTATTGTAATCCGTTATTCTGAAAACTGTGTATAGAGCCAAGATCAGCGCGCTGGGCTGCTACGTGCCGCCAGGGGTGCTGACCAATCAAGATCTGGAAAAGCTGGTGGAGACGAACCACCAATGGATCGTGGACCGCACGGGAATCGTGGAGCGGCATATCGCTCCACCGGAGATGGCCACCTCGGACCTCGCGGTGGAGGCTGCGCGTGCCGCTCTGGCCCAGCGAGGAATCGACGCCGCCGAACTGGATGCGATCATCGTTTGCACGGTGACGCCGGACATGCTGTTTCCGGCCACCGCCTGCCTGGTTCAGAACCGGCTGGGCGCCAAGGGCGCGTGGGGATTTGACCTGGTGGCGGCTTGCTCCGGGTTCATCTACGGCCTCACCACGGCGGCGCACTTCATCATCGCCGGCACGCACCGCAAGGTGCTGGTGATCGGCGCCGACACCATGTCGCGGATTCTCAACTACAAGGATCGCTCCACATGTGTCCTGTTCGGTGATGCCGCCGGCGCCATGCTCGTCGAAGCGTCTGACGAGGCGGAGCCAGGCTTTCTCGGCCATCTGAATGAGATTGATGGTTCAGGCGGCGATTATTTGAAGATGCCGGCCGGAGGCAGCCGCC
>JAYTVY010000618.1:0-3392 GCA_043743755.1 Bryobacterales bacterium
TTCATCGAGAAACTCTTCGAACTTGCCGCCTGACGCGGCCCGCCCCCATCCCCTCTCCACCCGATTCCTGTCAGCTCATCCAAAGTTGCAACACTACCACCGGGACGGTAAGCGTGCCGCCACTTATACTGGAGTGGTGGAGAAGAGTGCGTTCGAGACCGAACTGCGCACCTTGGTGGAGGGCGCTCCCTTCGCATGCAACCGCCTCGCCCTGAATGACCATGACCGGAAGCGTCATTTTGACGAGCTTGGCCCCCTGTTGCGCACCATGACCAAGGGCGCTCGCGAAGTGCCTGGCGGGTATGAATTTGAATTTCCCTCGGATGCCGCCAGCGTGCAGCTGGTTGCGGAATGGGCCGCCGGAGAGCACCTGTGCTGCCCATTCTTCGATATCGACCTCCGGCTGGAAGGCGAAAGCGGCGGGTTTTGGCTGCGCCTGACCGGGCGAGAAGGCACCAAGCAATTCATCAAGTCAGACTTTGCGCGATGGTTTCCGCCGCGATAGGAACAGCATCGCGCCCAGCAGATTCGCCCCCACTACCACGCCCGCGATCTTCGCGCTGAACGCGAACCAGCTCTCTACCTGCACGATGGGGAAGATCGACAGCACCGAATAGAGCAGCGTGACCAGGAACCCCGAGCCGGCCGCCGCTCGCAACCACCACGGCGGTCCCGGAGTGATGTTCTTCAGCCCGATCAGCGGGAGCGCGAACATCACCAGATAAGTGAGGCCGTAGAAAATCCCCGATGCATTGTCCAAAAGCTGAAAGGCTTCCTGATGCCCAACGCCGGCGATGCCCGCCAGTCCCATGCCCAGAATCATTGCGCCCACGAATAGAATGGAATTCACCGGCGTCTTGAACTTTGGATGCAAGCGGGAAAACCACGACGGCAGCAAGTGATCCCAGCCGGCCACCATAGGCAAGCGCGAGCTGCCCGCAACGGCGAGCGTGGCCGCACCCAACTGCCGGCCGGCGAGCAACAGGATCACTACGGGAATGGCAGGTCCAGCCCACCCGAAACGGCGCAGGCCAAGGCTCAGGACTTGCGGAATAGGACCCACCAGATCCACCTCTTCCGGGCGGACAAACGCGAGCACCGAACTGGTGCCCAGAATAAACATCAGCGCGATGGCGGGAGCGGCGATCATCACACTGCGCCCAATGTTCCGGCCCGCATTGCGAGTTTCACCCGCCAGAATCGCGACGTATTCGAAACCGCTGAACGCGCCCATGGCCATCTTGCCGAAGACGTTCAAGCTGAACAGCGAGAGCGCGGGCAGCGCGACCGCGAGCGGATGATAATCGCGGGCCGGCCCGGTTCCCAGATATAGCCAAGGCAGCAGAATGAGCGCCGCGAAGGTCAGGATCTGCGTGAACCCCCCAAAGTTCTGCACCCACTTGCCGATTCCCAGGCCCACCGTTGTCACCACCACGAGTCCGAGCGCGAGCACGCACATCACCAGCGCGATGAATGCTTTGCTGCTGCTCATCCAGGGCGCGGAAAATGCATACGACAGATTCGTCGAGAGCATCACACCCAGCGTCGACATGAACAGAATGATATACAGCCACAGATTCCACGCGACCATGAAGCCGATAAATTCGTTGAAGCCGAGTTTGGCCCACTGATAGAGACCGCCTTCGAGCGGCATGCGCCGGTTCAGCCAGACCACCACCATTGCCAGCGGCACATAGAACAGAACCACCGCCGCCAGCCAGAAGACGATGTGCGAATTCCCCAGCTTCGCGGCGGTGCCCACCCATCCGCTTCCAACCACGTACAGAATCTGCGCGAGCACCAGATCGCGCAGTCCCAGCTCCTTCTTTAAGCCCGAGCTTTGTTGTTCGACGCGTTCCGCGGAATCCATCGGATGCGATCCATTGTATTGGGTAATTGAGCCAACCGTGGCGCAGGCACGGTTGGAGATAATAAGAGTGATCCATGCCGGCTATCGCCAAGGCGCCTACGGCGCGCCAGTTTTTTTCGCGCAAGGGGCCGCTCTCGCAGTGGCACCCGCAGTTCGAGTTTCGACACGGGCAATCGGAAATGGCCGAGGCCATCGAATCGGCGCTGGCGGACCGCAAACATTTGCTGGTGGACGCGGGCACCGGCACTGGGAAGACGCTGGCCTATCTGGTGCCGGCCATCCTGTCGGGCAAGCGCATCGTGATCTCCACCGGCACCAAGAATTTGCAGGAACAGCTCTTCTTCAAGGACATTCCATTCCTTCAAGCACACTTCCCACGCCCCTTGAAGGTGTGCTACATGAAAGGGCGCGGCAACTTCGCCTGCCGCCAGAAGATTTATGACGCGGAGAAGGAACCGATCCTCACCGGACTCGAAGAAATAGCCGACTTCCAGGTAATCCGCGCCTGGGAGCAAACCACCGAGACAGGCGACCGCGCCGAGATCAAGACGCTGCCCGAGCATTCATCCGGCTGGATGAAGGTGGACGCACGCCGGGACCTGTGCACGGGCCAGAAATGCCAGCAGTTCGAGCGCTGCTTTCTTACCAAAATGCACCAGCGCGCGCATGAGAGCGACATCATCATCGTCAACCACCATCTCTTCTTCGCCGATCTCGCGGTGAAGGAAGAAGAATACGCCGGTATCATCCCCGAATACGCGGCGGTGGTGTTCGATGAAGCGCACGAGATTGAGGATGTAGCCGGCCAATACTTTGGCGCCAGCGTCAGCAGTTACCAGTTCGATGAGCTGCGCCGCGATGCGGCGGCGATTGCCCGCCAGAAACGCCTGGGATCGCCGGAGCTGGACCGCATCCTGGAGATGCTGGCCGCGCGCGCGGAGCGCTTCTTCAGCTTATTCGACGTTCCCGAGGGCCGCACCGGCTTTCGCGGCCAGCGGGAGTTTCTGGAAGAGCACGGTACTACTTACGAAAATCTTGAAGCTGCCCTGAAGCTGTTGGGCGCGCATTTGCAATCGATACAAGGCGCGACGGAAGAATTCATTCCGCTATTTCGCCGGGCCGGCGAAATCGCGCAGCGGCTGGATTTCTGGATGAAGGCGGACAAGCGCTCCTTCGTGTACTGGATCGAACGGCGCGGGCGCGGCTGTTTTCTGCAGGCTACTCCGATCGATGTCTCTACCCTGGTGGAACAGAAGCTGTTCGATTCCATCGATACCGTCATTCTTACTTCGGCGACGCTCGCCGTCAGCGGCACGTTCGACTTCGCCCAGAAGCGCCTGGGACTGCGCCATACGCGATCGCTGATCGTCCCAAGCCATTTCGATTACACCGTTCAGGCGCTGCTCTACGTGCCGCAGCACATGCCCGACGTGCGCAGCCCCGGCTTTTCGGCGGCCGCGGCGGCGGAGATTGTGCGAGTGCTGCGAGCCAGCCAGGGACGGGCGTTCGTCCTGTTCACCAG
>JAYTVY010000619.1:0-2041 GCA_043743755.1 Bryobacterales bacterium
GGCTTCGGAACCCACAACTTCAAGTTCGGGTATGCCTTCAACCGTGGCACCAACGATGTGCTCAACGGCTATAACACCGCGGATGTGTACGTTGGGTACAACGTGCAGTATGGCCCCTTCACATCGAACGGTATCAGCCGCTGCCAGGCGATCATTGCCCAGAACCTGAGCCGCTATGGACAAGCCGGCGGAGCAGCGGACGGCAGCGCTTGCCAGGGTTTGTACGGCACAGTCAACCTCCGCGATCTGGGTACTACCGGAAAAGTGGGCGGCATGAATCACGCGTTCTACGTCCAGGATGCCTGGACGATTGGACGCCGCCTCACGCTGAACCTGGGTGTACGCCTGGACAAGGAAAATCTTCCTTCCTATGACACGTTGCCCGGTTTCCAGGGGATCAGCTTCGGCTGGGGCCAAAAGGTTGCGCCGCGGTTGGGCGCCGCTTACGATCTGCTCGGAAACGGCAAGGTCAAGGTGTTCGGCAGCTTCGGATACTTCTTCGACATCATGAAGTACCAGTTGCCGCGCGGCAGCTTCGGCGGCGACTACTGGCATGACTGCGTGTACGCGCTGGATACGCCGAACTTTAACAGCATCGTTCCGCAGCGCGATTCCAATGGCCATTACTGCCCCACCGGCGGCGGCAGCACACCCGCCGTGGGAAGTCTGCCCAGCGGGGGGCTGCGCTTCATTGAAAACGTAGACTTCCGTGAGCCCGCCAATGATCCGAACCAGATCGGCACGCTAGGTAAAACCGGCCTGGTGGATCCGAACCTGCTGCCCATGAAGCAGCACGAAATGGTAATCGGCGCCGACTGGGCCATCAGCCCTTCGCTGGCGTTGGAGACGCGCTATTCGCGCAAGCGCCTGGATCGAACCATTGAAGATACCGGAACCATTACTCAGGACGGCGAGGTGTACTACATTTCGAATCCGGGATTCAGCGTGAACAAGACGGTGCCGAACTGCAACGGGTGTCCCGCGAACCCGAAGGCGATCCGCAATTACGACGGGCTAGAGGTCCGCTTGAACAAGCGAGCCGGGAAGTTCTACGGATCGTTCTCATACACCTACAGCCGCTTCTATGGCAACTACAGCGGTCTGACGGCCACCGACATCAGCGACGGGATCGGCCGCAACGGAGCTAACACGGACCGTGCGTTCGACGAACCGTTTATGTCGTTTGACGCGCATGGCAAACCGATCAATGGTCCGCTGCCCACGGATCGGCCGCATACCGTGAAAGCGTACGCCTACTACAACCTGAAGTGGTGGAAGTTCAACACCATGATCGGCGGGTACCAGCAGATCTATTCGGGCACGCCTCTCACCAGCTACATCAGTGTGTGGGGCGCCCCCGTATTCGTAGAAGGCCGCGGCAAGGTGGTGGACGTAACTCGCGATCCGGCGACCGGAAACTGGATCGCTGGCAATGTCCACGACCAGCGCTCTCCTTCCTTCAGCCAGTCCGACCTCAGCGTCTCTCAGGAGTTCCATCTAAGCAAATCGAACGAAAAGCTGAAGGCGCGCGTTGGAGGCGAGTGCAACAATTGCCTCAACCAGCATGCCCCGGTGTTCTTTAACCATAACTTGATCCGGAGTTCGGGTCTCAATCCGGCCGCCTGTGGAACGGCCGGAACCAATTGCACGCCGACCGAGGCCAACCAGGCCGGCTTCGACTACGGGGTCCTGATGAGCAAGGGCTTCGACTATATTGGTGCGGCGAACTCGCAATCCCGCACTTTGAACAGCCAATACGGGCAGCCGTTCGGATGGCAGAACCGCCGCAGCCTGCGGTTCCAGATCAACTTCGTGTTCTAAACGGTAATCGAGCCTGATTCGGAGGGGGGCCGGGAAACCGGTCCCCCTTTTTTTTGATCCGCGGGTGCAGGCGTTTGACACCCGCCCCTCTGCTGTGTAATTATTCATATAGCTGAATAAACATACAGGAGTCCGCCTCCCTATGCCCGCCACTGTTCGCGCCAGCTCAACCTCGAGAATGCCCGCCAAAATCGCAGCCGGGAACCTCACGCGCGATCTT
>JAYTVY010000620.1:0-13765 GCA_043743755.1 Bryobacterales bacterium
ACCGGCAAGCCCAATAACCAGGGACGCTTCGTGGTGGTGGGCAGTGCGTCGTGGATGGCGAATTCCTTCTTGAAGTTCGATGGCAATCGCAATCTGGCGCTGAACATGATGAACTGGCTCAGCTCGGATGAGGATCTGATTTCCATCCACCGGCCGGAGCCGGAAGACCGGCGCATCAACCTTTCCCGCGCGCAGATGATCATGATCCGCTGGGTGAGCCAGGCAGTGCTTCCGCTCATCGTGATTCTGGGCGGCATTATGGTCTGGTGGAAGCGGAGGTAGCGCGATGAAGCTGCGCGGGCTGACCATCGCCACGCTGGTCTTGGCGGCGCTGGCCGTGGGAATGTACTTCTCCAACAAGCACGAGGCAGCCAAGGCCGGCAAGCCTCCCGCCGACGCGCCGCCGAAAATCCTTGCACTCAACGACGGCGACATCCAGAAGCTTGAGATCAAGAAAAAAGGCGGCGAAGACATCGTTCTGCAAAGGAACGGCGGCGGCAAGTGGGAGATCGTATCCCCGATAGCCGGCCGCGCCGATCAGGAGGCAGTCTCGCAGCTGGTCTCGTCGGTGGCCACGGTGAATGCCGATCGCGTAGTGGAAGAGAAGGCGGCGGGTCTCACGCAGTATGGTCTGGATCCGCCCGTGACGGAAGTGATTGTGACCACCAAGGATGGCAAGGCGCGGCGTTTGCTGCTCGGCGACGATGCGCCCACCGGCGGCGGCGCATACACCAAGGTAGACGGCGACGTTCGCGTCTTTACGGTGGCCGCTTACACCAAAACCGGCTTCGACAAGTTCGCCAAGGATCTGCGAGACAAACGCCTGCTGACCTTCGACCAGGACAAGGCCAGCCGGATCGAACTGGTATCGAAGAAGCAGACCATCGAGTTCGGCCGTGACAAGGACCAGTGGCAGATTCTGAAGCCAGGTCCGTATCGCGCCGATGGGCTGCAGGTGGAAGAGCTGGTGCGCAAGCTGCGCGAGGCCAAAATGGATACGGCCGTGTCCGATGAAGACGCCAAAAACGCCGCTACGGCATTCGCGTCCGGAACGCCGGTGGCGACTGTTAAGGTGACCGACAACACCGGTACCCAAGAGTTGCAGGTGCGCAAGAGCAAGGACGATTACTACGCGAAGTCGACCGTGGTAGACGGCTTCCATAAAGTGCCCACGGACCTCGGAACCAGCCTGGACAAAGGCCCCGACGACTTCCGCAACAAGAAGTTGTTCGATTTCGGCTTCACCGATCCCGGCAAAATCGAGTTGAAAGCCGGCGCGAAATCCTACGCGTTCAGCAAGGGCGGCGAGGACTGGTGGCTGAGCGGCAAGAAGATGGACAACCCCAGCGTGCAGAATTTCCTCGACAGACTGCGCGACATCTCGGCGTCCAAGTTCGTCGATACGGGCTTCGCCGCGCCTGCGCTGGAGCTTTCCGTCACCTCCAATGAAGGCAAGCGCGTGGAGAAGATTGTACTCTCAAAACAGGGTACTGACTACGTTGCGAAACGCGAAAATGAGCCGGCGCTCTACCAGGTGGACGGGAAGACCGTGGACGATCTGGAAAAGGCCGCCGGCGACGTCAAGCCCGCCGAAACCAAACCGGCGAAGAAGTAACGGGTCATCATGACAGGCCTGCTCACGGACCTGTATCAGCTCACCATGGCGGCCGGATATTTCGAATCCGGCAAAACCGCCGAGGTGGCCACCTTCGAGTTGTTCTTCCGCAAACTGCCGCGCTACCGGAATTTCGTGCTGGCGGCCGGACTGCGGCAGGTAGTGGAGTATCTTCTGGACCTGCACTTCAACGCCGAAGAGATCCGCTACCTGCAAGGCCTGCCGCAGTTCGCTCGCGTGTCCCCCGCCTTTTTCGAATACTTGCGCGAGTTCCGCTTCACCGGCGATCTGTTCGCCATGGCCGAGGGGACGCCGATCTTCGCGGGTGAGCCATTTCTCACGGTTCGCGCGCCGTTGATTGAGGCGCAAATTCCCGAGACCTACCTGCTGGCGAGCATCGGATTCCAGAGCCTGATCGCGACCAAAGCGGCGCGCATCACAGAAGTGGCGGCCGGCCGCGCGGTGGTGGACTTCGGAACGCGTCGCGCGCACTCGCCGGAAGCGGGCGTGCTGGCGGGCCGGGCGGCATACATAGGCGGCTGCGCCGGAACCAGCAACACGGAGACCGGCTTCCGCTACGGCATTCCCGTGTTCGGAACCGCCGCGCACTCGTGGATCCAATCCTTCGTATCCGAAAAAGACGCCTTCGCGCGGCTACAGGAGTTGCTGGGTCCGCAATGCGTTTATTTAATCGACACCTATGACACCGCCGACGGCGCGCGGCTCGCTGCGTCGCTGGGACGTCCGCTGTGGGGCGTGCGGCTGGATAGCGGAAACCTGGTGGAATTATCCAGGGCGGTGCGCAAGATTCTGGACGACGCCGGCCTCGAAGACGCGAAGATCATGGCCACAAGCGATCTGAACGAATACAAGATCCTGGAATTCGCGGCGGCCCATGCGCCCATTGACGCTTACGGCGTGGGCACGGATCTCGCGGTATCGGCGGATTCCCCCACGCTGGGCGTGGTCTACAAACTAGTGGAGCTGGACGGCCGCTCCACGGCGAAATTCAGCGAGGAGAAGAGCACCATCCCGGGCGCGAAACAGGTATTCCGGTTCGGAGACCGCGACCAGATCGCCTGCTCGTGGGAATGCGTCGGCTGTGGTCCGGACGAGGAAGAGGCGAAGGCGCTGCTGCGGCCCGTGATTGTGCAAGGCCGTTTGGTGGAACCGCTGCCGGAAGCATCGGCGTCGCGCAATTATGCCATCGAAAGCCTGAAGCGGCTGCCCACGGCGACGCGCAGCCTTTTCGATACAGAGCAGCAGTACCCGGTGGAATACAGCGCCGAGCTGGAAAAGCTGGCCGAGAGAGTACGCGATGAAAACGGTTTTCTTCGACATCGACACGCAGATTGACTTTGTGCTGCCGGCCGGGTCGCTGTACGCGCCTGGCGCCGAGACGATCATTCCCGCGGTGGCGGAGCTGAACCGCCGCGCTCCGCTGGTGATCTCCACCATGGACGCCCACAGCGAGGACGATCCCGAGTTTCGCATCTATCCGCATCACTGCGTGGTGGGAACCGTCGGGCAGCAAAAGCCGGCGGCCACGCTTCTGAATGACCGCTCCCGCCAGATAATTCTGGAAAAGCAGAAGCTCGACTGCTTCTCAAACCCATCCCTGGAACCCTTGCTGCGCGAGCTGAACGCCGAGCGCTACGTCGTCTACGGCGTAGTAACGGAACTCTGCGTAAAGTGCGCCGCCTTCGGCTTACTGAAAATGGGAGCCCGGGTGGAAATAGTCACCGACGCCGTGAAAGCTCTGGATGACGAGCATGCGCGCGCGATGTTCGGTGAGTTTACGGCCGCGGGTGGGTTCCTGTTAACCGTGGGGCAGGTTAGTAACCTGCGGGCCGATTAGCAACCGGCCCTGCTTCGCGTCACCCGCCGGATCGAGATCCAGCACTTCATCTAGATACGCCAGGTACGCGGTCATCAAGCGATACGTCTGGTAATAATCGTCCATCTTGATCGCATCCAGCTGGTCCTTGCGCGTATGGAGAATGGGAAAAGTCTCCGGGGTTAGCGAGTGGATCGCGATGGTTGGAACTTTACGGTCCTGAAACGAGTCGGAATCGCTTCGTCCCACGAGATGCACGTTCACCGCACCAACTGGCAGCTTGAAGAACTCGGAAACCACGGCGAGATGATGGATCAAGGCTTTGTCGCCCCTGGTTATTTCGACTTTGGTTTCTCCCGTACCCACCGAGTCGATATTGATCATCGCGCTAATGCGTTTGATTTCCTTCTTTTCTAAGTGCCACACATAAAACGCCGACCCCACCAATCCCTCTTCCTCATCCGTAAAGCCGATAAAGATAAAGTTGTGCCGCCGCGGGGTAGCCTTGAGGCTCTCGAATAGACCGGGGAGCATCGCAGCGCCGCTCCAGTTATCCACCACGCCGGAGCCCGTATCGACGAAATCGAAATGGGCGCCCACAAGAATGGTCTGCTCGGATGCGCCCGGCATCGAACACATAACATTCGGCGCCTTGACGTGCTTTACGGGTTGCTCCATGAGCCGTTCAGGGGGACAGCCCGCCTCTTCAAACAAGGCGTGTAATTTCGCTTCGCGCAGCTCGTTCTTCTTCTCAAACGCGCGCAGACGCTCCTCGATCTTCGGCTGCGGAAGCGTGTTGTAGCGAATGATGGGGCCAGCGCCCTGTACCACCAGGGCGCAGATCGACAGAGCGATCAGGCGCGCCACTGCAGGGCTCCGTCTTGCTCGGAGTTATGCACGCGCCCTTGCCGCTGCATGTGCTCCAGGTGCGCTAGCACTTCGAACACCGCGAACTGGTGGTTGATGGGCGAAAGGGGCCGCCGCCACAGCTCCGCCACCAGGCCGTGCGCGGTGTAGACGTGGGCTGTGACCAGCTGCTGGATCTGGTCGCAGCGCTCGCGGTGATGATCGATAGTCTGGGCGATCCAGGCGCGGTGGCCGGTGAACGGAGAGCCGTGCGAGGGCAGGATCAGGTCGATCTCCAGACCCGTCAGCTTCCGCAGCGATTCCAGATAGTCGCCCAGTGCGTCGGAGTCCGGCTGCCAGGAGATGTTGGGAGTAATGTTCTCGATGAGCTGGTCGCCGGAGAAGAAGAGTTTACGCTCCGGGCTGTAGAGGCAGACATGGCCGGGTGAATGGCCGGGCGTCCAGCAAACACGCAAGCGGCCCAGCGCCGTATCGATGTGGTCGCCATCGGCCAGCAGCCGGTCCGGCGTAAGATCGTGGAAGTTCTTGCGAATGCCCTGGAAATGGCGATCCATCTTCTCGCGCAGCGGCGCGGGCACGCCGGCGCGCTCGAAAACCGTTTCCATCCAGGGAACGCGGCGGCCGGCGCCGGACACCAGGCGTAAGTGGCTGGCTTCGGCCTCATGCATCAGCAACTGAGCGCCGGTCAGCTCCAGAAATCGCGCGGCCAGACCCATGTGGTCGGGATGCATGTGCGTCAGAAAAATGATGCGGATGTCGGTCCACTCGGCGTCCAGGGCGCGCAGCGCATCGCTGAACACGGTAAATGCAGCATCGGTTTCCATCCCGCAGTCAATCAGCAGGTAGCCGTTTTCCAGCCGCACCAGATATACGTTCACCGATTCCAGCTCGAAGGGCAAAGGCAGCGTTAGCAGCCACACGCCGGGGGTAACTTCCTGGAAATTGCTCACTGGGTCTACACCGCATCGCCGGCGTGATACGAGCTGCGCACCAGCGGGCCGGATTCGATATGCGTGAAACCCATCTCATAGCCCAGCCGCTTGAACTCGTCGAACTCGCTCTGGGGTACGTAGCGCAGAATCGGCAAGTGTTTTTGCGATGGCCGCAAGTACTGGCCGAGCGTCAGAATGTCGACACGATGGGCGCGCAGATCCCGCATCACTTGCAAGACTTCATCGGAAGTCTCTCCGAGGCCGGCCATCAAACCGGACTTGGTGGGAACAAACGGCCGGACCTGCTTCGCATAAGCCAGCATATCCAGCGATCGCTCATACCGCGCCCCCAGGCGAACCTGCCGGTATAACCGCGGGACGGTTTCGATATTGTGATTGAGCACGTCCGGATGCGCATCCATCACAGTCTGCATGGCCGCGTGCGAGCCCTGAAAATCGGGCACCAGCACCTCCACCTTGCATCCCGGAATGCGCTCGCGAATGGCCTGAATCGTGTGCGCGAACAGTTCCGCGCCACCGTCCTTGCGGTCGTCCCGGTTCACGCTGGTGATCACGGCGTACTTCAATCCGAGTGCGGCGCACGCTTCAGCGACGCGGCGCGGCTCATCAAAATCCACTGGCAGCGGCGCGCCCTTCTGCACCGCGCAAAACCCGCAGCGGCGTGTACAGACATTGCCCAGGATCATGAACGTCGCGGTGCGGCGATTCCAGCACTCTCCCACATTGGGGCATGCGGCGGACTCACAAACCGTGTGGAGATTCAGCTCGGAGACCAGTTGCTTCAACTGGCGGTAATTGTCGCCCACGGGTGCGGGCGCACGAAGCCACGGGGGCCGCTCCAGCTTGGGGGTTAAGGTAACCAGCACTACTCTCTATTCTAACGCCCGCAGACGCTGCTCCAGCGCGGCCCGCGCGGGATGCCCGGCCATCTGCGCGAGGTTGGCGCGCACGGTGGCAATGGCGCCCACGGTGGCCGCACGAGCCAGCGCGAGCGCGGACTCACGGTCCGAGAGAAAGCGGGCCGGAACAGTGAGGCCGGACAGCAGACCCTCAAGTCTGGCAGCTTCCTCGGCGATTTCCAGCGGCACCAGCGCCGCCCGCTCAATCGCGTTTTCGTGGCCTTTGAGTACTGCCTCAAACGCGGCAGCGTCCTTGTAAATGGCCGCGCGAAAGCAGGACAGCGCGCCGGAAAACCGGTCCGGCTGCCGCGTGAAAGCGCAGAGCTTGACGCCCAGCGCGGCGGCCATGGCGCCGGCCGCAGCCGCGGCGCTCCCTCCGCCGTTGGGCGACGCCGTAGCGGCCAGGCTTTCGAGAAATGGGTCGATGGCTCCAGCGGGCGTTAACTCCGCCAAGCGGTCCTCCAGTATCAAGCCGTCCGAGAAATTCTCGCATCGCAGCGAATGCGCCGCCGCCAGATCGAAAGCCTTGGCCGGCATCAGTCCAACAATTTCCGTCCCGGCGATTCCCACTCCAAGGGCGGCCGCCTCCGTCCGCACCGCCTCGAAAGCCACATGCAAAGGCGTACGTTCGAAATCGGTGAGATTCATGGACACCTGGGCCAACCCGCGCGATTCGAGGCTTACGCCGATGGCCTTCACGAAGGGCAGCCCGCCCGATGAAGCCCGCACCTTCCTGGCAATCGCACGAGCGATTTTGACATCCGGCGTGGCCAGATTCACGTTGAAGGCGATCAGCAGCTTTCGTGCGCCCACCACACAGGCGCCCGCCGTGGGATGCGGCGCAGGGCCTCCCAGATCCGGCGGCAGCCCGCCGCGGCGGATATTTTCGAGCGGGCGGCGTTCCTCCGACGCGGCGGCGGATTCGTAATAATACACTGGAATACCCAGCTTGCTCCAGATTTCCCGGCCCACTTCACGGGCGATCTGAACGCACTGCTCCAGCGTGACGCCGCGGATGGGAACGAATGGAACCACATCGGCCGCGCCGATTCTGGGATGCACGCCCGAATGCCGCGACAAGTCGATGCGGGCCGCGGCGGCTTCGACGACGCGCAGCGCAGCCTGTGCAACCGCCGCGGGCGGGCCGGCGAAAGTGAGGACGCTGCGGTTATGGTCCGGATCCATCTCCGAGCGCAGCAGCGCCACGCCGGGAACCCCGGTAACCGCGTCTTCCAGCGCCTGCACCACGGCGCGGTCGCGGCCCTCGGAAAAATTCGGAACGCACTCAATCAGTTCAGCGGCCATTGCACCTCGGCCGCCCGGTAGATCACGTTGCCGCGCTTCATAGTGGTCTCTACCAGATTGTCGCCGAAGTGATAAGGAATTTCGCGGTAGTACGGAACGCCGAGGACGATGAGGTCGGCGGCTTTGCCGGGTTCGAGCGAGCCGATGCGGTCCGCGCGGCGCAAGGCGTGCGCCCCGTTGATGGTGGCCGCCGAAATAGCCTCGGCGGGTGTCATGTTCATTTCCCGGCAGGCCAGGGACAGCATCATTTGCATGTTGTGCGATGGGCTTGTTTCCGGATTGTGGTCGCTGGCCAGGGCTACCGCCGCGCCCCGGTCGATCAGCATGCGGGCGGGGGCATAGCGCTGCGCGCCCAGATAAAACACCGGCCCGGGAAGCAGGGTGACGATGGTGGAGGATGGCGCCAGCAGCCGGGCCTCCTGATCGTTGATGTAGATGGCATGTTCCACGCTGGTTGCGCCCAGCTCAATGGCCGTCGCGATGCCGCCGCCGTTCACGAACTGGCCGGTATGCATCTTCAAGCCCAGGCCGAGCCTTCGCGCCGTGCTGAGATAGCGGCGCGATTCCTCCGCTGTGAAAACGCCTTCCTCGCAAAAGATGTCGGCGAATTCGGCCAGTCCGCGCTTGCGCACCAGCGGCAGCATGGAGCCGCAGAGCCAGTCGAGGTAGCCGGATGGCGTCATGCCGTTCTTTCCCGGCACGAACCGCGCCATGAAAGTGGACACCATCGAGATCGGCTGTTTGCGCAGCATCTTCTGAACGCGCAGAATTTTAAGCTCGGCGGCCTGCGTGATTCCGTAGCCGGACTTGGATTCTAGCGTGGTGGTCCCATGCCGGACGCAGCGTTCCAGAGTCCGGGTAGCCTGGCTTCGCAGCGTCTTTCCGGAAGTTCGCTGCATGGCGTTGTACACGGATGCGCGGCCGCCGCGCGATTCCAGCATCTGCTCCGGAGTGGCTCCGGAAACGTGCATGTCAAAATCCGAGGGGCGGGGGTTGCCGCTCACCACGTACGTGTGACTGTCCACGAAGCCGGGCATCACCACCCGCCCGCAAACATTGATTTCTTGAGCTCCCCGGGCGGCCGCCAGGTTCTCGATCCGGCGGCCCGGCCCTACCTCGAGAATCAGGCCCCCCTGAATCAGGACGGCGCCGTCTGGGATTACGCCGAGATCCCTCAGTGCGGTTCCGCGGCGAGGATGTTTGGAGCCGCGCAGGGTCAGCAACTGCCGGGCTCCGCGGACCAGAATCGGTTTCAAGCCGCACCTCTGCGAGGCTTATGCGGATTTCGAGGATGCATCACCGCGCTTTTCTCCGCTTGCGCTGATGAATCTCGCTGCTGCACGCGACTTCAGCCGCCTGAATTTCGGAATCGTCAAGCCCATCTGCTCGCAAACCTGCCGCTCGGTCTGTTCCTCCAGATAGAAACGCGTGAGGATTTCACGTTCCCTCGCTGATAGAGCGTGGAGAATTCCGCGCATGGAATTCAATTGCCGGCGAAAAGCCGGCGTCTTCCCCGGGCTGGCATCGCGTCGGGGAGTCTCGCCGCCGTGCGCGATTACTTGCGCCCGGATGGCTTCCACCACTTGGGCCATCAAACCACCCGCCCCGCCCACTTCCGGACGCTGTAGGGACCGCACCACGACACCGAAGGTCAGTTCCACACGCGCCTCCAAATCCGCCTCACCCAGTTCGCGAGACAGGAAAAAACTGATTCCTTTCGCGATCACCTCGCGGAGTTCCTCGATGGCCGCGGTCTCACCGCGATGAACGCGCTCCACCAGTTCTTCCAGTGGCATGCGCGGACCTTTACCAGCCACCGGATTAGCGTCCGGCATCGGCATGCTGGCTCCTTCTTCCTCGGCTTGGAACGTGAGCCGTGCTCGATCTCTTAAGATTTGTAAAACTTGTAACGGCAGCCGTCTGGTCTGCTGCCTTTATCACTGTACAAAGTGGGGCCGGTCGACAATATCAACATATCTGTGATTCAGGGGCCGAAATTGGAGACGCAAGTCGTCCGCACTCGCCCTACGAAGTTCAGTTAATGGCGGCCTTAATCGTCCAGCGATATTTTGTTGAGGATGGCATACCGGATGAGCTGGGCATTGGTTCTCAGGCCCATTTTTTCCAGCAGCCGCGCTCGATAGGTACTGACGGTTTTGTCGCTCAGTGAAAGAATCCCGGCGATTTCGGTGACGGTCTTTCCGAGTCCGATCCAGCGCAACACCTCAAACTCACGGTCTGAAAGGCTCTCATGCGGAGCGCGATCGGGATCTCGCGCAAGATCGGCGCTAAGATGCTCGGCCACCGCGGGGGCTACATACCTGCCCCCTTCAATCACCTTGCAGATTGCTTTGACCAATTCTTCGCGGGGTGCGTCCTTAGTGAGGTACCCGGCGGCGCCTGCTTTGAAGGCCCGGCTGGCATAGTGCGCCTCCGAGGGCATGCTGAAGATCAGAACCGGCATCTCGGCACGGATGCGTTTCAACTCCTTTAACACTTTTAGTCCCCCGCTGCCGCCAAACGAAAGGGCCAGTACGGCAACATCCCATTCTCTCTCGCGGGCGAATTTAAGCGCCTCGGATGGCGCGGCTGCTTCTCCAACCACGGCGGGGATTGAGTGTTCGTCGAGAATCCGTTTCAGGCCCTCCCGAACTATCTCGTGCTCCTCGATTATGAGGATTCGCTTCCCCCTCACACACCCTCCTTGAATCTCGCGATCCCCATCGCGTCACTCAGCGTCGGTCGTAGCGTTCAGCTCACTGATTCATCATCATACACTTTTCACGACGCGGTACGAATCAATTAGTTCCATGAGTTAATTTCACGGTAACAATGTCGCCCATCAGTGTCAACTGCTTTATGGTTTGTGTTAGTAACCGTGATTACAATGTTCTATCGAACGAACTAATTCCTTGATTTACCGGTCTAACTATTTATCGTGAGATTCTTCGCAAGCGCGTTGTGAATCTTGCATCGCGCCAGCCAAGAAGATCATCCCTGGTGAGGCTCCCCTTCGGCCTGGCGCGGGGAGAGCGGCCTTGCTCGAGCTCCGCAGTATAATTGGACTTGGTCACCCCTGCCTGATGCCGCTACTCGTTCCCAACCGCTCCAAAGGTAAGCTGATCGTCGTCGAGGGAATCGACGGCTCCGGCAAGTCCACCCAGCTGGCGCTGCTGTCGCAATGGCTGCGCTCGCAAGAGATTGCGGTCGCCTTCAGCGAATGGAACTCGTCACCGTTGGTGCGCGAGACCACCCGCCGCGCCAAGAAGAAGAATATGTTCACGCCGGCCACCTTCAGCCTGATCCACGCCACGGATTTCGCCGACCGGCTGGAGCGCTACATTATTCCGCTGCTGAAAGCCGGCGCCGTGGTCTGCGCGGACCGCTACGCTTACACGGCCTTTGCCCGCGACGTAGTGCGCGGTGTTAGCCGCCGCTGGGTGCGCAACCTGTACCGCTTCGCGGTCCGTCCCAACCTGGCGTTCTATTTCCGAGTTCCGCTGGAAGTGGCAATCGGACGGATTCTGGGCGGCCGCAACGCCATCAAGCACTACGAGGCCGGCATGGATCTGGAATTGAGCCGCAACATCGAAGAGAGTTTCCGGCTGTTCCAGGGCCGGATTCTGGATGAGTATGAGTCGATGATTCAGGAAGTGGGATTTCACGTGATTGACGCCACCGGATCCATTGAGGACCAGCAGCGGCAAATGCGCGAGATCGTAACGCAGGAGTTGGGCGAGAGCTTGCGCAACGGAATATTGAAAGCGTCGCGAGGAGATTTGGATGCAGCCAAAGCAGCCGCTCGAATTCTATAGCGAAGCGCTGCCGGATGTCGATACGGGAGAGCTGCAGGGAACGCTGATCGTGATCGAAGGCCCGGACGCCGTGGGCCGGTCGACGCAGGTGGCCCGTTTGCGGATGTGGCTCGAGCGCCAGGGACACGCGGTGCTGGACACGGGCCTTGCACGCGGCGCGCTTGCCGGCAAGGGCATCCAGGAAGCCAAAAAGGGCAACACCCTGGGTCCCGTGACCATGACCCTGTTCTACGCCACGGATTTCGCCGACCGCCTGGAAAATGAAATTGTTCCGGCTCTGCGCGCCGGCTTCGTGGTGCTGACGGACCGTTACATCTTCTCGCTGATGGCGCGCGCCATCGCCCGCGGCGAGGATCGCCTGTGGATCGAGAAAGTCGCCGGATTCGCGCTGGTGCCGCACGCCGTTTATTACCTCCGGGCCGACGTGCGCGATCTGGTCACGCGAGTGGTGCTGGGGCGCGGCGCTTTCGATTACTGGGAAAGCGGCATGGACATGGGCTTCGGCACCAACATGCATGACAGCTTCGTCCGCTACCAAACGCGCCTGATCCGCGCCCTGGATCGCATGGCCAAGAAGTACGACTTCCACACCGTGGACGCCACCCAGACTCCCGACCAGATTTTTCGGGTGCTGCAAAGATCCATCGCGAAGTTGTTCTAAGAAACAGAGCATGGCCCGGCGCTGCCTGGTGTACAATAAATCCAATAATTGCCTATGGTTGTTCTCTAAGCTCTCCGTTTGACCGCCAGCGCCACGGCGCATTGCCGGTAGTGTCGCTGGTCGAACCTGAGAGCTCTCGCAGCCTTTCCCACAAGACCAAAGTCATGAGGATGAAATGTCACGCGAAGAGAGAAAACTGCATAAAGGTATGGAGAAACACGCTTCCCGCGAACAGCAGAAGCTCAACCAGCAACTCAATCGACAGCGCAAGGCGGGCCTGCGGAAGCCTCCGCGTCCGCACATCGCGCCTGACGCCGATTTCGAAGAAATAGACATCGTCGAAACTCCCAGATCAGCCCCACCCATACGCGTGGAGACCGGCAGCGAAGGTTTGGTAGCCGAAATCGGACCCGGATCTTGCACCGTGCTCGCGAACGGCGATTTCTGTCAGTGCCGCAGCCTGCCGGGCATGGCTATCGGCGACCGGGTCTTGTTCCGTCCTGAACGCCGGCGCGTGGTCCGGATCTTGCCCCGCCGCACGGCGTTGGCACGTCCCGATCCGGGTAATCCGCACCTCCAGCGAGTCCTCGCCGCCAACGTCGACATCGTGGTGAACGTTGTATCTCTCAGGGATCCGCCGCTCCGGCCAGGCCTCATCGATCGATTCCTGATCGCCATCGAACAATCGGGCGCCGATGCAATCCTGTGCGTCAACAAGTGCGACTTGCAGGCATCCGACAATGACTTTGCGCCGCTCGTCCCGTATCAGGAAACCGGCATAGCCGTAATCTTCTGCTCGGCCGCTACCGGCGATGGACTGGATCGCCTGGCGGACGCGCTGGCCGGAAAGACCTGCGTCTTCGCGGGACACAGCGGGGTTGGAAAGTCGTCGCTGCTGAACGCGCTGGCACCGGAGTTGGGCCTGGCCACGGGTCCGGTGAGCGAGCACCATCACCGGGGCCGCCACACCACCACGGCATCGTCGCTGAATTTCCTGCCCAATGGCGCGGTGGTCATCGATACTCCCGGCATCCGTGAATTTGGGCTCTGGCAGGCCGGCCCCGAAGAGGTGCGCCGCGGTTTCCATGAATTCGACCGCTGGGCCGCGGACTGCGCCTTTCCGGATTGCTCGCATATCCACGAGCCTCGCTGCGCCGTCAAGCAGGCCGTGGACGCCGGACAAATCCCGCAGGCCCGTTATGCCGCTTTCCGCCGCATCCTGGCATCGCTCGGGTAATTACATCTTGCAATTACCCGGCCAGCCTGCCAGAGTATTATAAATACCCAGATTTGGACGTTCAGCATGATTGACACGACGATTGGTAATTTTCGGATTGATGAGCTGCTCGGCGAAGGGGGGATGGGTGTCGTCTACCGCGGCACGGATCTCTCGCTGGACCGCACCGTGGCCATCAAGGTCCTCAATTCGGATCTGTCGCGAAGTCCCGAACTGGTGCAGCGCTTCCGGTCCGAAGCTCGCGCCCAGGCCAATCTGAACCACGTTAATCTCGCGACGCTCTACACCTTCCTGGTGCATGAAGGGCGCGCCATGATGGTGATGGAATTCATCCAGGGCGAAACCATCGATCACATGATCAACCGGCGCGGCCCCATTCCCAGCCAGGAGGCCATTCCGATCTTCAAGCAGGCCCTGCTCGGCCTGGGCTATGCGCATCGCTCCGGTGTGATTCACCGGGACATCAAGCCCAGCAACATCATCGTGTCGCGGAATGGGAAGACAGTCAAACTCGTGGATCTGGGGCTGGCCCGGCTGCTGGAGGCCCCCGGCGCGGAAGAGGCCGGGCGGCTGACG
>JAYTVY010000621.1:0-3782 GCA_043743755.1 Bryobacterales bacterium
CGCACCAGGATCTGTTCGATGTCCGCCGTACGGCTGGGGCCGGTGACCAACACCATGGAACTAGTCTGCTCCGTGGGATTTGGCAGCACGGCGAACAACTCATCCAGACCGGTCAGGATCGCCGATCGAGGGAATACGGCTACGTGGACCGGAGGAAGCAAGGACACGAGGCGAGGCTGGTTCGCGGAGGCCAACAACACCAGCGTGCCGGTATCGGCTAGAGCGTAGTCCGCGCTGGTGATGCCGATATCGGCCTGCTCCAGCGGCGCCTCCGGAAAACCCGAAATTCCGCACTCGAGCAGGAACGGCGCCGGCGTCGCGATCGCACGCTTCGCTTGCGTCAGAGCGCGGACGTAATCGCCGGCGGCCGCCGGTGTGGCCGCGAAGAAGCAGTGGCCGGCGAGCTTTTCCAGGCGCTGGGCAAATAGCGCGGCCCGATCGGCAAGCGCCTGCACCGGAATGCGCGCAGCAACCTTCGGCGGCGTCCCGGGATCCTGCCCGGCACGGCGATTGAGCGCCGTGCGGATACTGCCCAGGATGGATTCGCGCGCGGTCATCTCTTGCGCCACAAGGTGCGAAAGCTTTCGAGCGCGGGCGGCGGCAGATCCCGCTCAGCCGTCCACTTTTTCAGCGGACCGACGCGCATCCAGAACGGCAGCCGCCGAATCCAGGCGCCGTCCTTCGGACGAGGCGACAGCCGGGCGGCCAGCCACGACAACTTTTCATATGCCCAGGGATGCGTCATCACCCACGCGAATGCGGAGAACGCCATCCGTTCGGATACACCGCCCTGCCCGGCCCTGGCCTCCACCACATCGGCGCGCAGGCGCAGCAGCAGCTTCGGAATCTCGATCTTTACCGGGCAGACTTCCTCGCACGCGCCGCACAGGCTGGAGGCGAAGGGCAGCCAAGGATCGTGATTCACGCCGTGAAACTGCGGAGTCAAGATAGCGCCGATGGGTCCGGAATAGACCCACGGATAATTGTGGCCGCCGATCTTGCGGTAAACCGGGCAGTGATTCAAGCACGCTCCGCAGCGGATGCAATAGAGCGACTGCCGTTTCTCGGCGTCGGGCAGGAGTTTGGTTCGCCCATTATCCAGCAAGACGACGTAGAACTCTTCGGGGCCGTCGGTCTCGCCGCCGCGGCGCGGACCGCTCAGTATTGAAGTGTACACGCTCAATAGCTGTCCGGTGGCGCTCCGAGCCAGCAGCTTTAAGAATACGGCCAGGTCCTGCGCGCGCGGAATTACTTTTTCGATTCCCGCAATCGCGATGTGGATGCGCGGCGCGGAAGTGGTGAGCCTCGCGTTGCCTTCATTCTCCACCAGGACGACGGCGCCCGAATCCGCTACCAGGAAATTCGCGCCGGTGATGCCGATGTCCGCGGCCAGAAACTTGTCGCGCAGCACGCCGCGAGCGATCATGGTCTGCTTCTCGATCGCTTCCTCGCGTTCGATACCCAGCGCTTTGGTGAAAATATCGGCCACGTTCTGGCGCGTCATGTGCAGAACCGGGGCGATGATATGGAACGGGCGCTGGTGCGCCAACTGCAGGATGTATTCGCCCAGATCGGTCTCAACCGCCTCCAGGCCATGCTCTTCCAGACGATCGTTGAGGTGAATCTCTTCGGTGGTCATCGACTTCGATTTCACGATGACATGAGCTCCCCGGTCCCGGGCCAGCCCCAGCACGAAATCGGAGGCTTCGGCGGCGTCGCGGCAGTAGATCGCCTTGCCGCCGCGCGCGGCGAGGCTGGCTTCAAACTGTTCCAGATAAAAATCCAGATTGTCGATGGTGTGCCGCTTAAGGCTATTCGCCTGCGTGCGCAAGTCCTGATAATCCGGCAGCAGCGCGGGGTCGATGGCGTCCGTGCGGCCTTGCATCAAGCGTCCGGTGGCGGTGTAGATGGCCAACTGGAGCTTGGGATCGGCGATGGTCCGCGGAATCGTGCTGGGCGGATCGGGCGGCATGCTTAACGCTGGGCCAGAATCTCCGCCAGATGCATTGTTCGCACCGGCGCGCCCGCGCGCAGCAGCGCACCCTGCAGTTGCATCAGACAGCTGGAATCTATGGAAGACACCGTATGGGCGCCGGTGCGCAGGATGGAGTCGATCTTGGTGCGCGCCATGCCTCCGGAGACCTCCGGGAATTTTACCGAGAACGTGCCGCCGAATCCGCAGCACTCGGCGGCGGCGTCCATCTCGCGCAGCTCCAGTCCGCGGACTCGCGAGAGCAGGCGCCGCGGCCCGTCGTGGATGCCGAGCTCGCGCAGAGCGTGGCAGCTGTCGTGGTAGGTAACGGGGCCGTCAAAACGCGCGCCCACATCGTCCACGCCGGCCACTTCCAGCAGGAATCTCGAGAATTCCCAAATGCGGCCGGCCAGCTGGTGAGCGTCGTTTCCCAGCAGTTCCTCATAGTTATTGGACGCCATGGCCGCGCACGAGCCGGATGGGATCACGATGTACTCGCTGCCGCGAAATACGTTCAGGAAATGCCGCGCCACCGTGCGGGCCTCTGGAAGATAGCCGCTGTTGAAGGCGGGTTGCCCGCAGCAAGTTTGATCGGCGGGGAATTCCACTTGATAGCCCAGGCGCTCCAGGATGGAAGCCATGGCCAGGCCGGTGCTGGGGAATGCCTGGTCGACGATGCAGGTGACGAAGAGGGAGACGCGGCCCGCGGGCATGAATCCAGATTGTTACACAGCCGGCGTGGGGCAGGCGCTCCGCCTGCCCCACTGGCGCTCAGTCGCCTGAGGCGGCGGCTCGCGCTGCTTTTCGCTGAGCCCTGCGCGACGACTTCATGGTGTCCAGCTTCTGCTGTTGATCGGGTGTCAGAATCGCGCGGAACTTCGCGGCGGCCGACGCCCGGATGCCGGCGAGCTTGCCCTTATCGGCTCCCTCGGCCGCGGCGAGGCCCTGCAGGTCCTGATCGGACTTGCCCGCTCGAATCGCGGCCTGCAGCGCTTGCCGGTCTTGCCGGAGTTGATCGGCTACCGGCTTCGCGGCCTGGTGCGAGTTCTGGAAAATGGTCTTGGCTTGCGCCTTCTGTGCGTCGGTGAGGCCCAGTTCCGCGGCCATGTGTCCATGGCGGCCCATTCGATGTTGCGCCAGCAGCGCGCCTGTGCCAAGCGTGGCGGCGGCCGCGAAGATTAACAAAGATTTTATTATCGGACGATGCATTGTGGTGGTTCTCCTGACTATCATGACGCAGCCCGGCTCCGCGGGTTGTCATGCGGCTAGTAAACAATGGTAACGATGGTTCTGAATGTTTAGTAAGGTCTTGATCGCCAACCGCGGCGAGATCGCGGTCCGCCTGATGCGCGGGCTTCGCGAGCTGGATATCCGCGGCGTAGCGGTCTATTCGGATGCCGACCGCGGCGCGCTGCACGTTCGCATGGCCGACGAAGCGGCGCATATCGGAGCCGCGCCATCGGCGGAGAGCTACCTCAACATCGATCGCATTCTGGACGCCGCGCGCAAGCACGGCGTCCAGGCTATCCATCCCGGTTACGGCTTCTTGAGCGAGAACGCCGATTTTGCCGCGGCCTGCGAAGCCGCTGGATTCGTATTCATAGGGCCGCCCGCGGATGCCATTCGAAAGCTGGGATCGAAAACACGCGCGCGGGCGTTGGCCAAGCAGGCCGGAGCGCCCGTGGTTCCGGGAAGCGAGGAGCCGGCGGGCAATCTGGAGCGCGCCCGCGCGGTGGCGCATGAGCTGGGCTATCCGGTGCTGCTCAAAGCGGCGGCAGGGGGTGGCGGCCGCGGGATGCGCCTCGTGACC
>JAYTVY010000622.1:0-6286 GCA_043743755.1 Bryobacterales bacterium
GCGAATCAGCTGCCGCAGAGCAGTCAGGTCGTTGTTGCGGATCGGAAGATAGAATGGGCTGACCTCCGCCGCCGGGCAAAGCGCGACTGCGATGGCGACCAGCGCTAGGCGTGTTCTCATGTACCCTCCAAATTGGCGACCAGGATCGTCTACACCAATCAAGACACCAATAAAGGCACGCCCCAAGAGCTTTCAAGCCCCCACGCTATAATGAGTAGGATATGAATCTAGTTCGATTCCTTCGGATGTCCGCGCACCTGCAGATGATGCCGGTGTTGGAAAGCGGCGAAGAAACGCTGGTCGGCGGGCAGGCCGTGATGGAAGGTGTGATGATGCGCGCCCCGCACAGCTATTGCGTCGCGGTGCGCAAACCCTCCGGCGAAATCGTCACCGAAGAGCAGCCGATTGAGCGCATGTCCGAAAAGTACCCGCTATTCAAAAAACCAATTTTGCGCGGCCTCGGAATGCTGGGCCAAGCCATGACGCTGGGTTATCGAGCCCTCAAGTTTTCGGCCAATGCGGCGCTCGACGACGGCAGCGCAAAAGAAGGCGCCAAGCCGGCCGAGTTCTCATCCTGGCTCATGACCGCGAACCTGGTATTCTCTCTCGGCTTTTTCATCTTCCTCTACAAATTTATCCCCCTCTTCCTGGCCACCAGCCTGGGCCACGCCGTACCATCGCTCTCTGGACGGTTCGCCACAAACATGATGGATGGGCTCATCCGAATGGTGATATTCCTGACGTTTCTGTTTTTGATTTCGCGCCTGAAAGAAATTCGCCGCGTGTTTGAATACCATGGCGCGGAGCATAAAGTCGTTTTTAACTTCGAATCGCACCAGCCCTTGAGTGTCGACAACGCCCAGCGCTTCGTCACTTTTCATCCGCGTTGCGGGACCAGTTTTCTGCTGGTGGTGATGGTGATCTCGATGATCGTTTACGCGCTGCTGCCGTTTGACGGTTTTGCCGCGCGGCTCATCGGCCGCATCGCGCTGCTTCCGGTGATTGCCGGGGTGAGTTATGAGCTGATCCGTTTCGCCGCCCGGCGCCGTGGGGGCCTGATGTCGTCGCTTACCACGCCGGGTCTGTGGCTACAGCGTGTGACCACTAAGCCGCCGTCGGATGAACAAGCCGAAGTGGCGATCCACGCTTTGGATCGAGCCATGGCGCTGGAGAAGGCCCAGGGCGGCGAACTAATTATCGCCTGAGCGGCCGCCGCTGGCAACGCCATGCTGAATATCCCACGCCTCGACGAGATGGAAACCCGTTTCGACGAGCTTACTCGTCAAATGGCCGATCCCGCCGTGATCAGCGATGGCGAGTCTTATCGCAAAATCTCCAAGGACCGCTCGGATCTGGAAGACGCCGTCACCATGTACCGCGATTACAAGCGGGTCAAGCACAATCTGGATGAAGCTCGCCCCATGCTGAATGAGGCCGATGCCGAACTCCGCCAGATGGCGCAAGATGAACTGGAGCGGCTCAGTCCAGAGCTGGCGCGCATCGAGGAAGAGCTGACCGTGCTGCTGCTTCCCAAAGATCCGCTGGATGAGAAAAACGTCGTGCTGGAAATACGTGCGGGCACGGGCGGCGATGAGGCTACTCTTTTCGCGGCCGAAGCGTTTCGGATGTACAGCCGCTACGCGGAAGGTCTGCATTGGCGCGTGGAAGTGACCTCGGTAAGCGAATCGGCGGTGGGCGGCCTCAAGGAAGTGATCGCGCTGATAAGCGGCAAGCGAGTGTACAGCCGGATGAAGTACGAAAGCGGCGTTCATCGCGTCCAGCGCGTGCCGGCCACGGAACAACAGGGGCGAGTGCACACCTCCGCTATCACGGTAGCTATCCTGCCCGAAGCCGATGACGTGGAAATCAAGATCGATCCAAAGGACATACGCATCGACACGTTTTGTTCATCGGGTCCCGGCGGACAGTCCGTGAATACTACTTATTCCGCCGTCCGGATTACGCACCTTCCCACGGGACTGGTGGTTTCCTGCCAGGACGAGAAGTCCCAGATCAAGAATCGGGGCAAGGCGGAGCGGGTGCTGCGCTCGCGGCTGTATGAACTGGAACTCGACAAGCAGCGGGAGCAGATCGGCGCCGAGCGGCGCAGCATGGTGGGCACCGGCGACCGCAGCGAGAAGATTCGGACCTACAATTTCCCGCAGAACCGCGTTACGGACCATCGCATCGGGCTGACCTTGCATCAACTGGATCAAGTGATGGAAGGCCGCCTGGACGCGATTATCATCGCTCTCACCAATTATTACCAGACCGGCCAGTTGGGCGATAAAGGCGAAGCCGCTTAAGAGCGCCGGCCGTGCTGACGGTTCACGAAGCCCTGCTCCAGGGCACACACCTGCTGGAAAATGCCGCTATCCCGGTCCCGCGGCTAACCGCCGAAGTCCTGCTGGCCCACGCGCTGCAGCGTGAACGCGAGTATCTGTACGCGCATCCAGAGGAGCCTCTATCCGAGATTGCCTGGATCCATTACGGCCGCTATCTCGACGAGCGCCTGCACGGCAAACCGACTCAGTACATCACTCGCCGTCAGGAGTTTTACGGGCGTGAGTTTCGCCTCACCGCGCATGTGCTGATCCCTCGTCCTGAAACCGAGCACCTGGTGGAAGCGGCGCTCTCGCGCATTCGCGGCGGCGATATGGTGCTGGATGTGGGCACCGGGTCCGGCGCCATCGCGATTTCGCTCGCGCTGGAAACCGGCGCACGCTTGTTTGCAACGGACATCTCGATGGCCGCGCTGGGCGTAGCCGCGGCAAACGCCCGGAAGCTGGGCGCCGCGGTTGCGTTGTTCGGCGGCGACCTGGCATCCGCGATCTCCGATCACTCGGTAGATGTCCTGGTCTCGAATCCACCGTACGTTCCCAGCGTGGATGCACCGGGCTTGCAACGTGAAGTCCGCGATTATGAGCCTGCCGTCGCCCTGTTCGCCGGACCCACCGGGCTCGAAATATACCAGCGTCTTACCGCGGACGCCGCGCGCGTCCTCAAGCCCGGTGGCTGGCTATTGGTGGAACTCAGCTACAATGCCCTCGAAGGCGTGCGGAACATGCTCGCGGCTGGGTGGGAAGATATCGACGTCGGTTCGGATCTCGCCGGATTGCCGCGTGTGCTCGCGGCCCGGCGGGTCCCATGAAAACGTACTTTCACATCGACATGGACGCATTCTTTGTGTCAGTGGAAGAACTCTTTGACCCAGCGCTCAAAGGCAAGCCCGTGGTTGTGGGGGGCCGTCCCAATCAGCGCGGCGTCGTATCCGCCGCTTCCTACGCGGCGCGGAAGTTCGGAGTTCACTCGGCCATGCCGCTGCGCACGGCGTACCGGCTCTGCCCGCAAGCTATCTTCGTCGACGGCCATCCTGATCGCTATCGCGATTACTCGGGTAAGGTCTTTCAGATTCTCAAGAACTTCTCGCCTCTGGTGGACATGGCTTCCATCGACGAAGCGTACCTGGACGTCACGGGCACGGAGCGCCTGCATGGCCCTCCGCTTCGGGCCGCTCACCGGCTGCACGAAACCATGAAGCGGGAAACGCTGCTGAACTGTTCCATCGGAATCGCAGCTTCCAGGCTGGTGGCCAAGATCGCTTCCGATCAGGCCAAGCCCAACGGGATCCTCTGGATCGTGCCCGGCGAAGAAGCGCGTTTCCTCGCCCCACTGGATGTTCGCAGAGTTCCGGGCGTCGGCAAGGTGACGGAGAAGAATCTGCACGCGCACGGAATTCACAAAGTGGGCGATCTGGCTAAGCTCGACGAGGCGTTTCTCGAATCGCGCTTCGGGCAGTGGGGGCTCGCGCTGGCGGGCAAGTCTCGCGGGCTGGACGCCGGCGGCTGGTATGACACCGAGATAGGCGAGAACACTGGACCCAAATCAATCAGCCACGAGCATACGTTTTCCGAGGACACCGCCGACGCGGCAGTGCTCGAAGCCACGCTGGCGAGGCTCGCGGAAATGGTGGGCCGCCGATTGCGCGAGCATGCGCTGTTTGCCCGCACGGTGCAGTTGAAGCTGCGCTACACGGACTTTTCCACCATCACGCGCGCCCGGACGCTTGATCATGCCACGCAGATCGATACCGAGATTTTTCGCACCGCGCGCGAGCTGTTTCATCAGAACCGCAAGCGCAATGCAGCCATCCGGTTGCTGGGCGTACATTGCGCCAATTTCGAGTGCGATGAGGGCCAGCTCAACCTGCTCGGCGAGCCCGCCAACGATCGCTGGCGCAAGGCATTTAGCGCGATGGACCGCATGAAGGACAAGTTCGGCGACGATAGTGTTTCGCTGGCGGCTGGCCTCAAGGGACGGTTCCGCGAGCGGGTCCATGAGAACCCGGCGGGATTGCCCGGCAAGGAACCAGTCAGTTCAGATGACTAGTCACTTGACATAACTACCTAATCCGTTGTACAGTGGAAACGTCATGAATGCTTCTGCCTTTAAAGAACAGTGCCTCGCCGTGCTAGACCAGCTTGAGCCCGATGGCCTCATCATCACCAAGCGCGGCAAACCCGTGGCTCGCCTGATGCCCATCAGCGGAGATTGCAGCGAGTTGATTGGGAGCATGAAAGGGAAGGTTCGCATTAAGGGCGATTTGATGTCGACCGGCCTGAGTTGGAGCGCGGCCGCCGGCAAAGCGGACTAGCCCAACATGCTCAACCTGGATACACACATCCTGGTGCATGCGCTGGCTGGAACTCTTAAACCTCAGGAGGAAGTACTTCTCACCACCGAACCCTGGTGTATTTCGGGCATCGTATTGTGGGAGATCGCAAAGCTGTGCGAGATCGGCCGCCTCGAACTGGACATTCATTCCGCCGAGTTCGCGCGCGCCTTGTCGCGGATCCAAATCTGGCCGGTGGATCTCGCGGTCTGCCGGGAACTACGCGGTCTGGATTTCTCGAGTGACCCGGCCGATGAAATCATAGCCGCGACAAGCATCGTTCACGGCGCGCCACTGGTCACACGGGACCGGCTGATCCGCAAATCGAAGCTGGTTCCGTTCGCCGTTTCCAACCGCCCCGCGAAGGCCGTGAAATAGTTCAGCGCGGTCCGCGGGCCCCATCCAAGAACCTCGGCGAGAAAAGCGGATCGGTTTCCTGGCTCATCAGGACCCACAAACCATAGACTCCGGCAGTGGTCCCGATCGGCAGGTTCACAAGATTGAAAATCGACAGGACCGTGCCGGCAGTGCGGGCCCATGGCCGGAACCTCAGCAGGCCGAGGCCGATTACCACCGAGGGCCCCGCCAAAAGCAGTTCCGCTGTGATCCAGATCAAGGTGAGGATGCCGCCCAGGGACATGTTATCGGACACCACCACGGCCGGCCCCCAGGCCACCAGCAGGATCACCACCGACAGCACGCCAAGCACCCCGCTCAAGATGTTCAGGATCGCGATCGCTTTGACGTGAGTCTCCAATTACCAGTCAACCTCGATCGTGTAATCGTCCGAACTGCCCCCGGCATGGCCGAGTTCGAATACCAGCCGGTAGTGGTTCGCGCTTGAGGGCATTTCCAGGATCTCGGCCGTGCCCCGTCCGGCCAGCTTCTTGAGCACTGGATTCAGGCCGTCGGTAGCGGGAAGCGGCCGCAGCCAGTCCGCGTGTTCCGCTGTGACGGATCCGCCGGGCACAGCCTCGGAATAAGCCGATCCCCCCTGCACCGTCACGCGTACACGCCCATCCACGCGTGCGCTCCACAGTAGCCCGCGCTGCGCGCTCACAGGGTCCTTGTCACCGCGCGGTTCGGGCGTCCAGGTAAGCACAAACGCGTAGTCGCCGATACCCGGCTCCAGATCGCGAATCTGCACTCGCGCCGCATAATTGTTGTCCCGCCGCGGCTGCTCCTTCAACCGGATTTCACCGCGGCCCTGGATGTTTTCAAGACTCACGCGCACTTCCGCGCGTGGCAGCGGCTGCGAGAACTTCGCGCGCTCGCGCATCACCGCGGCCCCCCGCACCACTTCGGAAACGCACTGGTCCGCACGGCAGGTCACAGTTACTTCATCGTCCACCCGGCCGCTCCACGATAGCTTGCCGGACTTCCCATGCCGGCTGGTGGCAAATCCGGCATCCCAATAAAACGCCAGCGAGTAAAATGACCGGCCACTCTGCAGGTCCTCGATCTGGACTGCGGCCGTATAGTCGTTTTCGAGCCGCGGCTGATCTATCACGCGCACGGCGCCCCGGCCTTCCAGCTCACTTACGCGCACGCTTTGGCGCGTGTCCGGCAGCGGATTGTAAAACTTTACTTTCTGCGACTGCACCGGTTCGCCGC
>JAYTVY010000623.1:0-2997 GCA_043743755.1 Bryobacterales bacterium
GGGTTTCAGGAGATTGCCCGCGTCCATGGCGCCTTCGGCCTTGCCGGCGCCGACCACGGTGTGCAATTCGTCGATGAAAAGGATCACGTCGCCCGCCGAGGATTCCACCTCCTTGAGAACGGCCTTCAGGCGCTCCTCGAACTCACCGCGGAACTTGGCGCCGGCGATGAGCGCGCCCATGTCGAGCGACACGACGCGTTTATTCTTCAAACCTTCGGGCACGTCGCCGCGCACGATGCGCTGGGCCAATCCTTCGACGATCGCGGTTTTGCCCACGCCCGGCTCGCCAATTAGCACTGGGTTGTTCTTGGTCCGGCGTGAAAGCACCTGGACCACGCGCCGGATCTCCTCGTCGCGCCCGATCACCGGGTCCAGCTTGCCTTGCGACGCGAGCTGGGTGAGGTCGCGCCCATACTTCTCCAGCGCTTCGTAGGTGGCTTCCGGGTTCGAATTGGTAACTCGCTGGCTGCCGCGAATCTCTTGCAAAGCCCGCATCAGCCGGTCGCGAGTGAGGCCTAACTCCTTCAAGAGACGGCCAGCGATCCCTTTGTCCTCGGTGAGTGCCAGCAGCACATGCTCCACCGAGACGTACTCATCCTTCAACCGCTTGGATTGGTCCTCGGCGTCCGTCATCAGCCTGGTCAGCCGGGTGGTGACGTAAACCTGATCGGGGGGCGCGCCGGCCGGTCCCGAGACTTTGGGCAGCTTCGCTAGTTCCTGGTCGATTCGGGTCCGCAGAGCCTCGATACTTATGTCAGCCTTGTTCAGAATAGCGGGGGCCAAGCCCCCTTCCTTGTCGAGGAGGGCGGCCAGGAGATGCTCGACGTCGATCTGCTGATGGCCGAACTGGGTCGCCTTGGATTGGGCGGCACGGATGGCGAGCTGGAGCTTTTCGGTGAATCGGTTGAAGTCCATAATCTTAGTGTGTCGTTATCAACTAATATTAGTATATAGCCAACGTCAACTTTTGGCAAGAGGCCATGGGGGTAGCCGTGGAACAGGTTTGATTTGTTGCGTTTAGGTCGCTGGGCCGTCATTCGCAAAAACGAACCCAAATGACTCACCCCCCTTGAATTGAAAGTAGCATGCCGAAGAGCGTTAGGCTGGCCGCCTGCTTGCGAGCTGCCTGGAAGTGGTTGAAAGAGAAGGAGTAACAGGAGGGGCCCAGGCTTGTGATTGTAGGAATCGCGACCCCTACGTCAGGTCCGCCTTCGAAGCCGCGGAATGAGTTGCGGAACCTCCCGCTGATACTGCCTGTAGGCCTCGCCGAAGCGCTCGACCAGTTCGCGCTCTTCGAGGGCCAGCAGCCCCGTTCCCAGGGCGATCAGCACCAGAAAAAGGACGTACAGACCCAGGTAGTTGATTACCATGAGATTGCCGATCAGCCCCAGGGCGGCGCTGGCGTACCGCGGATGCCGTACCCGGGCGTAGATTCCTTCTCGCGCCAGTTTGCCGGGTTCGTTGCCCGTGGGCGACAGCTCGGTGAGGCCGACCAGAGTGGCAATATTGATTTGCTTCCAGTATTGGAACTCGAACCAGGTGGTGCTCAAATATAAAAGCAACGCGATACCGATCAAGATCCAGTTGGTTCCCAGGTCCTTTCCGAGCAGGGGCACGCGGAAGTGGTAAGCCACTGTGCCGAGAGCGATCACCAGCGGAAGCACGATAAGGTACGTTCGCGCCGGTCCCAGCTTTCTCCAATGGCGGGCAAATGGGTGAATCAGGAACCAGTACAGCACGCCGGACGGCAACACGATCACGCAAAGGACACCGAAAATATAGCGGAGGTTATCCATGGGGGTGGGGTTATTTTATAGGAACGGGGAGACAGGCCGGGAGGCCTGTCCCACGGGGACAGTGAGAGTCAGACTGGGAGTGGGACTGAAAGTGAAAATTCAGAGTAAGAGGCGCTGGCATTCACGGGCGATCTCCCACTCTTCTTGGGCCGCTATCACGAGCACGCGGACCTTCGACGCGGGGGCGGCGATGTCGCGATCGCCGGTTCCTTTATGGTTTGCTTCGGGATCTACCGCGAGACCGAGAAACTCGAACGCGGCGCAGGCTGACTCGCGGACTTCGGGGGAATTTTCGCCGACGCCGGCGGTGAACACCAGCGCGTCCATGCCGCCCAGACTGGCCAGCATGGCCCCGATGCCGGAACGGACGCGGTGGACATAAATATCGAAGGCCAACCCGGCGCGGGCATTGCCGGAAGCTCGTGCCTGGAGCACTTCGCGCATGTCGCTGGATACGCCGGAAACGCCCTTGAGTCCGGACTCCTCATTGAGGGTGTGGTCAAGCGTTTGGGCGTCACAGCCACCGTGTTTCAGAAGATAGAGCAGAATTCCAGGATCCACCGAACCGGACCGGCTGCCCATCATGAGTCCTTCCAGCGGAGTGAAGCCCATGGTGGTATCGATGCTTAATCCATTCAGGACGGCCGCCAGCGAGCATCCATTCCCGAGATGACAGGTGATGAGGCGAAGCGATTCCAGCGGGCGAGCCAGCAGGGCGGCCGCGCGGCGTGAAGCGTATTGGTGACTGATGCCGTGAAATCCATACCTGCGAATGCCCTGGTCCAGCCATTCATAAGGACCGGGATACACGTAAGCGGCTTCGGAGAGCGACGCATGGAATCCGGTATCGAAAACCGCGACCTGCGGGATGTTGGGCCCAAATTTACGCGCGACGGCTTCGATGGCAAAGAGCTCGATGCGGTTGTGCTCGGGAGCCAGCACCGCCTGCTGCGCGATAGCCGCCTTCACTTCTGGCCGGATGAGCGTACTATCGCGAAAGACTTTCCCGCCGTGCACGATGCGGTGTCCGGCGGCGTGAATACCGCCGGGCGGCAGACTTTCGAGCAGCGGCTCGAAGACCTCTTCCTTGGAATCGATCGGGATGGACTTCTCAGTGGTTGCCCCGGTGGCGGTGCGGATGCGCAATTCGGCTGTGGCGGCACCTTGAGCCCAGCCGGCGTGCCCCTCCCAAAGCGCGGCC